>JACIWF010000001.1 GCA_014361095.1 Hadesarchaea archaeon
GAGAAGCGTGTCATCACTCACGAGCAGATGGGGACCAAAATCGTAAAGGAAAGCGAGCTTGCCGACGCGTTGAAAGAGTGCGGCTACAGTCCCGACGAGATTGTCGGGCTTGCCTTTGGAAAAATTGGCAGGGACAGAAACTATCTCCACCAGATCACGGCCAGCCAAGTTGACTCCGACAAGCTGGACTTTTTGGTTAGGGATTCCTACTATACCGGCGTCGAATACGGACGCATCGACATCAACAGGCTGATTCAGGCGATGGATGTCTACAATGACGAAATCGCCATCGACCTCAAGGCCCTCTACGCCCTGGAGGCATTCATGATAGCCAGATACGAGATGTTCCTCGCAGTCTACTACCACCGCGCGGTGAGGTCCGCCGAGATCCTTCTCCACAAGGCGATGGACTATGCTGACGAAATCATCGGCCTGACCTCCTTTACCGGGGTGGATGAGTTCCTGAAGATGGACGACGGCTATGTGGCGACCAAATTGCGGGAGCTGAACCCCGCGGACTTCAATAATCCTGAGGAGCGCCGCCGGGCTGAGAGGGCCAAGGAGATCATGAGGAGGCTGGACAAAAGACAGCTCTTGAAAGTCGCCTATCAGAGAGACGTCCATGTCAAGGACGCCTACGTGGCAAAACTGCTGAGCGATAAAAACGTGAGGCGCCAGAAGGAGCAGGAAATAGCCAAGCTGGCTGGGGTTGAAAGCGATGAAGTCGTGGTGGATGTCCCAACTTTGGACTCCATCCCCTACTATCCCCGCGAAATTGACCCGATGGAGATTCCCGTGTTCACCTACAGCGGTGAAGGGAAAAAGGAACTCATCCAGCTCTCAAGATACTCGCGGCTGATCAACGTGTTGAAGGGATATGTCGACATCATCCGTGTTTACACCGGCTCCGATCGCAGAGCCAGCGTGGAAAAGGCCGCGAGCGAGGTCTTCAAGACGCTCCCATTTTCTGCCCAGATAAATATGTAGCCGGGGCAACGAGAGGGTTGGAAAATTTTGGCTGTAAAAAAATCCCTTATGATCTACAATAGTTTTTTCACCAAGCGACGAATGTCCTCCTGAACCTCGTCAATTGAACGGTTGCCGTCGATCACCTTCATCTTGCACGCCTTGACGATATCCAGATAGGCCTGCCTGACCTTTTTCTGGAGCTCAAGGTCCCTTTCAAATTCATCTAACCTGCGCGATCGATTTATCCTCTGGGCCGAAACCTCCGGAGGGACGTCGATCAATATCGTCAGATCTGGCTTCGGCGCCATCTCGTTGATCATCATCACCCACCTGAGAGGTAGCCCGCGAGCCGACTGGTAGGCAAGAGAAGAAGCCGTGTATCTGTCAGAGATAACTATCTTGCCTGAAGCGACTGCCGGGGCGATCACCTCTTCCACGTGCTGCAACCTATCGGCAGCAAAAAGGAGCGCCTCGGCTGCAACCGGTAACCTGAAAGTTCCCTTGAGTGCCAACTTTATGATCCTGCCAACAGGCCCCTCCGTCGGCTCGTCGGTAACCACCACCTGCCGGCCCATGTGCCGCAACCAGCTGGCGAGCAATCTTACCTGGGTGCTCTTCCCGCTTCCGTCAAGGCCCTCAATGCTGATGAACTTTCCCCTCACCTGAGCACCATAGCCAAGTTTTTTCTCTTACCTATGTAGTTATCGCTACCCGACCGGCAGAGGCAAACAGAGGACAAATACCGCCAGCGCTGCCGCCGCTAAAATTTTGTGGCGAAATGACAGCGGGGAAACGTCATCTAGCGCCCCCGGGTGATATCCCCTGAACAAAATCAGAATCAAGAGACCCCAGACGAAAAAGATCGGCATCTCCGGAAAGGCCAGCCCAAGGAACATCAACAAAAATCCCAGCATCCTGGTCAGCGAATAATGTCGTTGCCGTCCCAGCACCGCCCTGGCGATATGTCCGCCATCGAGCTGTCCAACTGGAATCATGTTGAACATGGTCAGGAGCATCACCACCCAACCGGAGAAGGTCAGCGGGTTTAACTCAAAAGCACTCGTGACTCTGCCCATGGTTATCAGCTGCAGCAGGCCAAACATCACCGGTACAAAGGGCAGCGGATTCTCCAGCTGGCTAGGACCTGAAAGCGAAAGGCCGATGTAGGTTATTATCACCGCAAACACGAAGCCGGTGATGGGCCCGGAGGCACCCATCTCGACCAAGGCCTCCTTGGTGGGTATGGGGCTCTTTATGTTTATCACCGCTCCAAACGTCCCCAGAGGAAAAGGGGGCGGAGCTGGAATGAAATAAGGTAGCGTGGAGGCCACCCGATTGTGCCAGGCCGAGAGTTTATGTCCCATCTCGTGAGCCACCAGCATCGCCAACAGAGACGAGGAAAAGAGCGCTGCGCTGGTGAACGAATTTTCAAAGAGATAATATCCGGCAACAAGGGTCGAAACCACCGTGGCGGCAAAGAGCGCCACGTTGGTCAAGGCCCTGCCCTTTCTGACAGCTGGACGTCTCACCAGGTTGAGCCTTAACTCACCATCCTGCTCCCGCATCACCGGAAGATAACCGTCCTTTTCGAGAACTCTCAACAGATAGCGAAAGGCATCGCGCGGCCTTCGGGATGACACCTCAAGCTCAATTCTATCCCTCCGCGCCACTAAATCCAAAATCTCAAACTTCTTCGCAACCAAACCAATCAGCCTGGTCAACCAATCCGGGATCTCTTCGGCAGCAACCCTTAAGTTCCCGTCACACCTCGGACAGCCACCGGGTATCGTCTCACCCACCTCACGGGCCGACATCCTATAATCAGCATACTTGCACTCTGTGCACTCAAATTTCTTGATCGGGGGCAGCTTCAACCCCATTCCATCACCTCGACTGGCCCCGATCAGTCACCCACGCCGGCCCAGCGGGGATAAAGATCGTGATCGATGCCGAACATCTCCAGAACGCGCCCCACGATGAAATCCACTAGGTCCGTTATTTTTTCAGGCTTGATGTAAAACGCCGGCGCAGCGGGCAGGATTATGGCCCCGGCTCGCCTGAGTTTGGCCATGTTTTCCAGATGAATCTGGCTGAGGGGGGTCTCGCGCGGCACCAGCACCAGCCTGCGGTTCTGCTTAAGAGTAACATCCGCTGCCCGGGTTATCAGATCATGAGAAATGCCGTTCGCGATCTCGCCCAGCGTCTTCATGCTGCAGGGGATCACCACCATACCATCAATGGGATGAGACCCGCTGGAAGGTGGAGCCTCTAAATCATCAGGAGAGTAATGCCGCGTGGCCAACCTGTGAAGGTCGGCAGCGGTTTTTTCCAGCTCCAACTCGAGCACTCTCTCACTATTTTTTGAGATGATCAGTTCCGTCTCTATTCCCAGCCGTTGGCAAGCTTCGAGAAACCTCAGCCCGTAGAGAGCACCGCTCGCCCCGGTTATAGCCACAACCAACCTCATGATTTCCCAACTAATTTCTCGACCAAACTAATAAAACTGCCTTTTAACCCGTCCGCAGGTCGCTATTTGTTCTCGATCTTTCTCACCACTTCATCGCCGACCTCTGAGGTGCTCGATCTTCCGCCCAAGTCGTAGGTCCTGACCCTGCCCTCTCGAAGCACCTCAACGACGGCTGCCTCGATGATGTCGGCCACCTTCTGCTCACCTAGCTCCTCCAGCATCATCTGCCCGGCTAAAATCGTGGCTATCGGGTTGGCCACGTTTTTGCCCGCGTGCTTTGGCGCCGACCCGTGGATGGGCTCAAACATGCTCACGCCCTCAGGATTGATGTTCCCGCCTGGCGCCAGACCCAGACCCCCCTGAATCATGGCACCGAGGTCGGTGATGATGTCTCCAAACATGTTCGGTGTTACCACAACCTGATACCACTCAGGATTTTTCACGAACCACATGGTAACTGCATCCACAAAGGCAAACTCGGTTTCAATTTCAGGGTAGTCTCTAGCCACCGACTCAAAAACATCTCGCCAAAGGCTATAAACATGGGTGAGAACATTGGCCTTGTCCACCGAGGTCACGCGCTTTTTTCCCTTTCTCCGGGCCAGCTCAAACGCGTAGCGAATGACCCTCTCAGCCCCCTTCCTGCTGATGACCCCGAGCTGATAGGCTATCTCATCCCTATCAACATCAACATCCAGTTTAAACTTCGCCTCATACAGTGACCTAATGAGATCCAGCTCGGCCTTGGATCTCCCCTTAGCCCTACCACCCAGAGCCACGTAAAAGTCCTCAGTGTTTTCCCTAACCACAAAGAAGTCCACGTCCTCCGGGCCCTTTCCAGCCAGCGGGCAAGGGACCCCGGGATAAAGCCTAACCGGGCGCAAATTCACATACTGATCGAAATAAAAACGCAGCCTGAGCAATATGCCCTGCTCGAGTACTCCGGTAGGCACTCTGGGATCGCCTAAAGCCCCGAGATAGATCGCATCCATACGGGAGAGTTCCTTCAGTGCCTCTTCCGGAATCAGCTCCCCCGTCCTAAGGTAATGCTCGGCACCGTAGGGGAACTCCACAAAATCAATATCAACTCCACCAGCTACCTCTGCCGCGGCTCGGAGCACTTTTACTCCCTCTCGTATGACCTCGGGACCGACGCCGTCACCCGGAATGACTGCTATTTTATACTTCAAAACCTTCACCTGAACCATCTTGGCATCCAAACTCTTAAGCCTAAACGGCAGTTTTTTTCCTCGGCAAACCACGCTTTCCCTTCATCCTTTTGAGATAGTTTAACAGTCCGCCGGCTCGCAAGATCTCCATCAAAAAATCTGGAAGTGGTTCGGCATCAAATTTCCTGCCCGTGCTGGTGTTGAGCACCTCGCCCCTCTCCAGATCCACCCTGATACCGTCGCCGGTCTTGAACCCCCTCCGCGCCTCCTTGGAAATCAACACAGGTAATCCTTGGTTTATCGCGTTTCGGAAAAATATCCTGGCAAAAGATTCAGCCACCACAGCAGCAATTCCTGCTCCCTTCAGAGCCATCGGTGCATGTTCCCGGCTTGAACCACAGCCGAAGTTCTTTCCCGCCACGATGACATCTCCAGCTCTAACCTTGGCAGCAAACCCTGGATCCACCGCCTCCATCACATGCTTGGCAAGCTCTTTTGGGTTTCTTTGCACCAGATAACGCCCGGCAATGATATCGTCGGTTGAGATATTGTCTCCAAAGACCCAAGCCTTAGCCATCAAACATCCCTCGGATCGGTTATCTCTCCCCTCAGGGCAGATGCCGCAACTGTGGCCGGAGAGCCCAGATAAACCTTGGCCTCCGGGCTGCCCATGCGCCCACGGAAGTTCCTGTTGGACGAGGAAATGCAGACCTCCCCGGGCCCGATGATTCCGATGTGTCCTCCCATGCAGGCCGCACAAGAGGGCGATCCCACGATTGCACCCGCCTCTACAAGCTTCTGCAGCACCTTTTTCCTAAGCGCCTCCAAGTAAACCTCGCGCGATGCTGGAGCAACGAGCATCCTTACCCCTGGAGCTATTTTTTTACCCTCCAACACCTTGGCTGCCTCAACTAAATCCTCAAGCCTGCCGTTGGTGCAACTGCCTAAAAAGGCCTGATCTATCTTTACCCCGGCAACTTCACGCACAGGACGCACCTTATCCACATTATGGGGCAAAGCTAGCTGAGGCTCAAGCTTGGACAGATCGCACTTCATCTCATCGACGTAACTAGCGTCGCTGTCGCTGTAAACCGGTTGGTAAGCCCATTTGGCCCTTCCCTTCAAATATCTGAAAGTAACCTCATCAGCGGGGACAATGGCGGCCTTTGCTCCCATCTCAACCCCCATGTTACACATCGTCATTCTTCCGCCAACGCTTATCCTGCTCAAACCGCTACCAGTGAACTCGATAGCCCGGTAGGTGGCACCATCAGCTCCGACATCGCCCACGATTTTAAGGATCAAGTCCTTTGGTGAGACCCGGCTCCTCAGCATCCCTTCAACTTTTATAAGCATGCTCTCGGGGACACGGAACCACAGCTTTCCCGTCGCGAAGACGGCTGCCATGTCTGTGGAACCAATTCCTGTGGCAAAACAGCCAAAGGCCCCGTAGGTGCAGGTGTGGGAATCGGCCCCGACGATGAGCTCACCGGGGAGGGCAAAACCATTTTCGGGCAGCACCTCGTGGCATACTCCCTCGCCGACATCAAAAAAATTCTGAATTCCGTTCCGGGCCGCGAACCTGCGCAGTCCAATGTGCTCCCGAGAGGCCTCAATCGACGTGGGCGGTGCCTGATGATCCAAGACAATTACCACCCTTGAGGGATCCCAGACCTTTTTAACGCCGATCTTTTCCAAGGCCTCTACCGTGATTGGGCCGGTGATGTCATTGATCATGGCCACATCTACTCTGGCCTCAACTATCTCGCCTGGGGACACGCTCCGGCGCCCGGAGGCACGGGCCAGTATTTTCTCCGCAATCGTCATCGGCATAAACTTCCAACCTGATTAAGCGGCGCAATCTTTAAGTTTTATCGTGATTAAGGCCCCAGTTATCTAACCCCATTGAACTTTTTCTGACGAGTTTCGGTTCATGACAAAAATCTCCTGAAAATTATGATTCCAGCACTTAAACTTTTCAAACTCTTATGGCACCGTCCGCGGCCGAGGTGACCATCTTAGAGTAAAATCCCAGATAACCTGTTTTTATTTTTGGCGGGCGTGGTTTCACCTTCGCCAGCCTCTCCTCAAGCACCTGCTCCGGCAACATCACCTCCAGCCTGCGCTTGGGGATGTCAATCGATATTTTATCTCCCTCGACAACGGCGGCAATCGGCCCTCTCTCGGCAGCCTCCGGGGAAACATGTCCCACTGCCGCACCCCTTGTCCCGCCGGAGAACCTCCCGTCTGTCACCAAGGCCACGGAATCGATCAGCCCCGCGCCGGCCAAGGCAGATGTGGCCGCCAGCATCTCACGCATCCCGGGACCTCCCTTGGGGCCCTCATATCTGATAACGATCACATCACCGCGTCTAATCTTTCCTCCCAGTATTGCCCTCACAGCATCCTCCTCACCATCGAAAACCCTTGCCGGCCCTTTGTGCCGAATCATACTCGGAGTAACGCCAGCATACTTTACCACTGCTCCCTTTGGGGCCAAATTACCGTATAAAATCGCGATGCCCCCCTCACGATGGTACGGCTTATTAAGCGGCCTGATGACATCATTGTCCGGCACTTTAACGTACTTTAAGTTATCCCGAACACGCCTGCCGGTAACGGTGAGCGGTGAGCCCCGGAGCAGTCCACCCAACCTTCTCATAACTGCAGGTATCCCCCCGGCTCTGTCTAAATCCAGCATCGTGTGTGGGCCTCCCGGTCTCAGGCTGCAGATGTGTGGTACTCTCCGGCTCAACCTATCAAATGTATCCAGATCCAGCTTGATTCCGGCTTCATGGGCAATTGCCGGAAGATGAAGCACCGTGTTCGTCGAGCCGCCGATGGCCATATCCACCATTACCGCATTCTCAAAGGCAGGTCGCGTCATGATCTTTCTGGAAGTTATACCACGACGGAGGAGCTTCAAAACCTGAGCGCCGCTCTTCTTGGCCAAAGCTACTTTTCTGGAGTCAACTGCATGGGTGGTCGCCATTCCCGGAAGCGACATTCCCATCGCCTCGGTGAGACAGGCCATGGTGTTCGCGGTGAATAGTCCGGCGCAAGAACCACAACCAGGGCAACAGCGTTCCTCGATCATCCTGGCCTCCCTCTCGCTCATCTTGCCCGACTTAACGGCTCCAACGGCCTCAAAGGCACTGATCACATCCAGCCTCTGACCGCGCCACTCGCCGGGCATCATCGGCCCGCCTGTGACCATTATCCCGGGGATGTTCACCCGCGCCATGGCCATCAACATCCCGGGTACTATCTTATCGCAACTGGCCACACAAACCACAGCATCAAACCGATGTGCCTCCAACATCAGCTCAACGCTGTCGGCGATGATTTCACGCGACGGTAGTGAATAACACATACCGCGGGTGCCCATCGAGATGCCGTCACAGATGCCAATTGTGTTGAATTCAAAAGGTGTGCCACCAGCCTCGCGGACCCCCGCCGCAACCGCCTCACCAAGCTGCCGCAGATGTAAATGTCCTGGTACAATGTTATTATATGAGTTGGCTATGGCGACAAAAGGTCTCTCCATATCGGCATCGGTCAGACCGTCGGCCCTCAAAAGTGCTCTTCGAGGAAGGCTCTCTAATCCGGCCACCACCTCTCGGCTGCGAAGCTTCATCGGTCCCTGCCTCCGAGAAGGCTTCACATTCTCAATATAAATTACTGGCGGTCCAAAAAATTACTTCTCAATTCCGGCCCACTTGCGCAGCTCCCTTCCGACCCTCTCGACCAAGTGATTCTTTCCTTCCTCGCGCATCCTGCGTAGGTTCGGCAGGTTCGCCCTGCTCTCCTCTATCCACTCCTTGGCAAACTTGCCGCCCTTAATGTCCTCCAGCATCCGCTTCATCGTTTCCCGCGTTCTCTGATCGACTATCCATTTGCCCCTAGTGCGTCCGCCATACTCCGCCGTGTTGCTGACGGCCTTCATCATGCCCTCGATGCCGTGCTCGTAAACCAAGTCGATGATCAGCTTCAGCTCGTTGATGCATTCAAAGTAAGCTATCTCCGGCTGGTAGCCTGCCTCGACCAACGTCTCGAAACCTGCAATCATCAGCTCCGAAACTCCTCCCACCAAAACCGCCTGTTCGCCAAACAGATCGGTCTCCACCTCTTCCTTGAACGTGGTTTCAACTACTCCGATCCTCGTCAGCCCGACTCCCTTCGCCATCGCCAGCGCTATCTCCTTAGCCCGCCCACTGGCGTCCTGCTCCACCGCCAGCAGTCCCGGTGTTCCGGAACCCTGCTGGTACATCTGCCGCAACATTGCTCCAGGGGCCTTTGGAGCTATCATGATAACGTCCACGTCCTTGGGTGGCACTATCTGTTTAAAGTGGATGTTGAATCCATGGCTGAAGCAGAGCACCTTGCCCTTGGTAAGATGGGGGTGAATCTGCTCACGGTAAACATCGGCCTGGTACTCATCCGGAATCAAAATGTGGATAATGTCCGCCCGCTTGGCCGCCTCCGGGATGTCATAGACCTCAAAGCCATCCTGCCTCGCCTGTTCATAGCTGGCATCTCTTATGTTGCCAATGATCACCCTACAACCAGAATCCCTGAGGTTCTTGGCCTGCGCCTGCCCCTGGTTCCCATAACCTATAATGGCAATCGTCTTCCCCTTCAGCGGAGCAATGTCCGCATCCCTGTCGTAATATATCTTCGCCATGTTATCTCTCCTAGATTGTCTCTCGAGATATAAGAACTTGACCCGAACGGGCGACCTCCTTGAGAATTTCCGGGCCCAGCTCCCTGACCACGTTTTCTATGTGCTCATGGCTGCCGCTGAGCTCGATGATCAAAACGTTTCCTTTATCCTCAAGAATCTTACCGCCGGCGCTCTCAACCTTCTGCACCACCTTCCACAGCTGCTCCTCATCAAGCTTCTTCGTCTTCAACAGCGCAATCTCCCTGACGATGCTGCGCTCTGGGTCGATGACCTCAACATCTATTATCGGCTCAGCTCGGGCAAGTATCCTGCGCATGAACTCCGCCATACGATCATCGGCTTTGAAGGTCAGGATAACCCTGGCCAGTCCGCTGGGCTCGATGCCCACCGTGATTGAGTCCAAGTTGATCTGCCGCCTGGTGAAGGATCTGGATATCCTCATCATGACTCCAGGAACATTCTGACAGAGTACGGAGAACATTCGCGTCTTCATCTCAACACCTAGGTGAGTATCGGTTCATCAAGCCTTCCCCCTGATGGCACCATCGGCAGCACGTGCTCGTCAGGGTCGATGGGTATATCGAGGACCGCCGGTTTTCCGCACTTCAACGCCTCCCTCAGCTTCGGCGCTATCTCGCTTGGCCTTGACGCTCTGTCCCCCCAAGCGCCGTAGGCCTCGGCAAGCTTCACGAAATCGGGGACCTTGCCCAGGTAGACACCAGAACGTCTTTTCTGATAGAAAAGATCCTGCCACTGCTTAACCATACCAAGGTAGCGGTTGTTGAAGATGCAGGAAACCACGTTTATCTTATTTTCCACGACCGTGGCCAGCTCCTGGGAATTCATGAGAAAACTGCCATCGCCGGCGATATTGACCACATCGCATTCTGGCCGAGCAACCTTCACGCCCATCGAGGCCGGAAATCCAAACCCCATCGTCCCCAAGCCACCCGAGGAGATGAAATGCCTGGGCTTTTTGACCACATAAAAGTGAGCCGCCCACATCTGGCACTGCCCAACCTCGGTCACGATGATTGCGTCATCGTTGAGCACACTCATTATCTCCTTGATCACGCGCTGCGGTTTGATTGGCACCTCATCGTAGTCCATCCGCGGGGCCAGCTCCTCACGCATCTTCTTCACCTTCTGCAGCCAAGCGCTGGTTCTACCATGTTTTACCTGCAGCTTAAGCCCCTTTATTATCTCGGCAAGGGCGCGCTTGGCATCACCAACTATCGGCAAATCCACCCGAACGTTCTTCCCCAGTTCCACCTGATCGATGTCAATGTGGATGATCTTGGCCCGCGAGGCAAAATGACGAACGTCTCCGGTGGCTCGATCGCTGAACCTGACTCCCACTCCGAGCAGTACATCGCATTCACTCACGGCGATGTTGGCCGCCATGCGTCCGTGCATTCCGAGCATGCCGAGAGCCAGCGGGTGGTCCTCGGGGATCACGCCCTTGCCCATCAGCGAGGTCACCACCGGAGCACCCAACAACTCTGCCAGAGTAACAACCTCCGCTGAAGCCGAGGAGATGATGACGCCGCCGCCGGCATATATCACCGGCTGCTCGGCATCCACTAGCATTTTAACCGCCTTCCGGATATCCTCGGGGTTCGGGTCCAGCTTTATCACCTTTTGATAATTCACCTCGGCAGGAATTTTTAGGTCGGCTTTGCTCACCTGGACATCCTTGGGCAGGTCGATGTGCACCGGACCTGGCCTTCCCGTGGTGGCTGTTTTAAACGCGAGCCTGATAATAGCGGGAAGATCGACGACTTTTCGAATGATAAAGTTGTGTTTAGTTATCGGCAGCATGATGCTCAGCATATCGGCTTCCTGAAAAGCATCGCTGCCCAGCACAGAGTTCGGCATTTGACCGGAGATGGCAACCACCGGCGAGCTATCCATGTATGCGTTGAGAATTCCGGTGGTCAGGTTGGTCGCGCCCGGGCCTGAGGTAGTAAAGCAAACACCTGGCCTGCCTGTGGCACGGGCGTAACCGTCTGCCGCGTGCGCTGCCGCCTGCTCGTGCCTGGTAAGGATGTGATGAATGTCGGTCTCATCATAAAGAGCATCGTAGACGGGGATGATGGCCCCACCTGGGATCCCGAAGATATCCTTAACGCCTTCCGCCTTCAGAGCCTCAAAAAGCGCCTTCGCGCCAGTCATCTCGACCATTGACACCAGGTATAAAGTTATTACTTCAAATCTTTAAAAACCACTACATAAACCTAGCTAGAATTGAGACCCGATATTTCTTCCGCCCGTCTCTCGTCCTCCCGATGAGTTTCGCGCTTTCGAAGACGGTGGCGCCAAACCTCTCCTTCAGCTGGGCCGCTATCCTCCTTCCCAAGCCCACCGTGCTGAGGTAATAGTCCAAACCCCCATGCTGCTCCTTGATGTCGGCAATAAAATTCATGGGGTCACTTTCCCCTAATTGAGCAACTAGTTTCTCCAGCTCCCTCTGAACCTGAAGTCGTTTCTCGCTTGAGGGGAAATCTCGGAGCTGTAGAATCGCCTCGTGATGCTTGGCCCTTTTCAACCTGCATGTCTCACAGGTAGTATATTTTAAGTTCAGTTTTGAGGCGAGTTCCTCAAACTTTGGATTTTTCTGAAGTGAGTGAAGCCTGCCCAAAGCCCTAACGACCACGAGACCCTCCTCCGGCCGTGGCTCCACCTCAACCTGTAGTTTCGGTACCTCGACTGTTCTGAGAAGAAGCCTTCCGGAATCGGTGTAACTCACCACGCGAAGGGAATCAAACACCACCTGCCGCGCTGCGTCTTTGATGGGTTCCTGAGAAGACTGACGCTGCCATCTTCCACCCAGCCGGAAGGCCCCGCAATCTCTGCAGAGAACCACCTCGATCTCAGGCGGCAGCTCCAGCAGCGGCAGATCTGAAAAACAGCGCTGGCAGAGGCCCAGCAGCAGCGGGCCGGCGTCTTTCTCGAGCGCGCCACATTTGTAGCAAAATCTTCTCATCAGCACCAATTCAACTGCCCCTTTTATCTTAAACGCTGTTTCGGCGGTCTCAAACGATAATTTATTAAATTTACAAAATCAAGTTCCCGCGGTGCTGGTTTGCAGCTACTGCTCATACATGCCGACTACCTCAAGTTCGAGGTAAAACAACGGACACCTGCAGCTGAGGAGATCAGGCCTGAACAGCGTTCGGGGCTAATTGAGGATGTGCTCGTCGTCTTCTCGGCCGCAGAGGAGGCCGACGAAGAAAACATCGAACAAGTGGCCAAAAATGCCGCTGAAGAGATCTCCAACCTCGCCAAAAAGGTTGAGGCCCAAAGGGTCGCCATCTATCCCTACGCCCACCTGAGTTCCTCGCTAGCCTCACCAAAGACTGCCATCAAATTGCTTGATGCCACTGCTGAGCAGCTCCGGAGGGGCGGCCTTGAGGTCCACCGGCTGCCCTTCGGCTGGTACAAAGCATTCACCCTAAGCTGCAAGGGACATCCCCTATCGGAACTTTCCCGCACCATCACCGCGGAAACGCCAGAAGCCGCAGAACCCGTTACCAGAGCCGCAACTAGCAAATGGATCGTCCTCACACCAGATGGTGAAGAACACGAGCTAAACCTATCCGATATTGAATCCTGCCTGCCGCTGACGAAAAGCCCTCTGCTCAAGCAGTACCTCCTGAGCGAGGAGCTGGGACAAAAGCCGGGAGGCGAACCCGCCCACATCAAGCTGATGAGACGCCTCGAGCTGGTGGACTACGAGCCGGCGAGCGACACCGGCCATTTCCGTTTCTATCCCAACGGCGCCCTCATCAAGGGGCTGCTGGAGGACTTCGCCTCACAGATCGCTGCTGAAATAGGTGCCCTCAGAATAGAAACTCCGGTCCTCTACCGCGCCGATGAGCCGGACATCGCCGAGCAGGCGGCCAGGTTCCTGCAAAAGGACTACAAGATCAGGCTACCCAACCGGACACTAATCCTGAGATTCTCCGGGGACTTTGGACTCTTCAAGATGATGAAGGGCACCCTGATGACCTACAAACAGATGCCGGTGCGGGTTTTCGAGCTCTCCCCCTCCTACCGGCTCGAACAGAGCGGTGAAACGGTGGGGCTGAAACGGCTCAGGGCCTTCACCATGCCCGACATCCACTGCTTCTGCCTCGACCTGAAGCAGGGGTTGGAGGAATATGAACGGCTCTTTGAGGTTTATGTCAGAATGGTCGGTTCCATGGGAGTTGACTATGCAGTAATCTTTCGTGTAGTTGAGGACTTTTATCGTCAGAACCGAGATTTCATCGTCCGGCTACTGCGGCTGGTCAACCGTCCGGCCCTAATCGAGCTTCTCACCGAGCGAAAACATTACTGGATACTTAAACATGAATTTCAGATGATCGACTCAGTAGGAGGAAATGCCCAGCTCTCCACCATCCAGTTGGACCTCGAGGACTCGGAACGCTATGGCATTCGATATATTGATGAAAAAGGTGAAAAACGGAACTGTGTGATCTTGCATTCCTCCATCGGTTCCATTGAGAGGTGGATCTACGCAATACTGGAGGAGGCCGCCAAGGCCCAGATGGCGGGTGGCGCGCCCTGCCTGCCCCTCTGGCTCGCGCCGACTCAGGTGAGGGTTGTTCCACTTGCCAGCCGTCACCTAGATTTCTGTAAGGAGATCGCAGAGGTTATTGAGAAGAACCAGATAAGGGTTGACATTGACGATAGGGAGGAATCCGTCTCGAAGAAGATCAGGGATGCCGAGCGAGAGTGGGTGCCCTACATCATTGTCATCGGCGACAGGGAATTGGGATCAGAGAAAATTCCCGTTAGGGTCAGAGGGGAGAAGGAACTGAAATTGCTAACTTTAGAGGAACTCTCGGCAGAAATTAAGCGGCTTGTCCAGGGGATGCCCTTCAGGCCCCTCGCGATGAACCGAATGCTTTCGCTGCGTCCGATCTTCTTCGGCGGGTGACCATGCAGCCTAAGCGGGTTGCCGCGTTAAGCATCATTACATTTGGTCTCATCAGCCTATTTGGGGACATCATCTACGAGGGTTCGAGGAGCATCATCTCGCCCTTCCTCCTCAGCTTCGGTGCCTCCGCATTCGTCGTCGGTTTGATCTTGGGGCTGGGTGAATTCTTCGGCTACGCCCTCAGGATGATCTTCGGCATCCTCTCTGACAGGACAAGAGCTTACTGGACTATCTTTATCCTAGGATATTCGCTGCTGATAGCTGTGCCGTTGCTGGCAATTGCCGGCAGCTGGCCGCTGGCCATGATCCTCGTCTTGATAGAAAGATTATCCAAAGCGGTGCGGTCTCCGGCTAGGGACACCGTCTTCTCCTACGCCACCAAGGGAATGGGCAGCGGCAAGGCCTTTGGCCTCCACGAACTACTGGACCAAATAGGGGCGATAACAGGGCCGGCGATTGTCGCTGCGGTCCTTTTTGTGTCCGGCGAGAACTTCAGCGCTGCCTTCTCCTCCCTTTTCATCCCCTATCTCCTCATGACCATCCTGCTCCTCCTTACCTACCTCAAGCTCAGGCCGCTCGTCACGATACCATCAGTTAGTGAAAAAAGATCTATCTTCAAGGGGCTCCCAAACGAATTTATTACCTACTCGGTCTCAGTATCGCTAAACGCGATGGGCCTGGTGTCAATTGGCTTGATACTCTACCGGGCCTCACCGGAAACCTTACCCTGGCTGGTGGCTCTCGTCTACCTGCTCGCCCAGGCCGTAGACGCGGCAACGGCACCATTAGCCGGCTATCTCTACGACCGGATGGGCCGAAAGCTGCTTTACTTCCCCTTCGCGCTCTCGGTCCTACCTTCAGCTCTGGTATTCATACCGGGGCTGGAATTCATCGTTCTATCGGTGGTTCTCTTTGGGGTAATTTTTGGGATGCACGAGTCCGTCTACAGGGCCGCGGTGGCGGATCTCACGCCCATGGAGCTGAAGGGATCGGCCTACGGTGTCTTCCACACCTTTTACGGCTTTGGTTTCCTCGTCAGCGGTGCTATTTTCGGCTTACTATTGGACAACGACCTAGCCCTACTTGCAGTGCTATTTTCAATCTTGGTCCAGATCTCGGCGATGATCCTGCTGAGGAAAACGCTCAGCGGGTCCCGGCTGAACCCAACGACAAGAACAATCTCATGAACTGCGGTCCCTTTATCAGACCCAGCGAGCCCTTCGCGGCATCGGCCTCGGTAAACCTGAGTCCGTCGCCCTTTGCTCCCGGAACCAAAACAGCAAATGGTACCGGATCTGAGGTGTGAGATCTGACCTTCACTGGCGTGGGGTGGTCGGGCAAAACTGAAACGGCAATCCCTCTGCCCTTTTTGATGATCCTTCCCAAAAGGCGTCGATCCAGATCCTCTATGGTCCTTATCTTCATCTCAGCGTCGCCTGCATGACCGGCCTCGTCCGTTGCCTCCACATGGATGAGGACCAGGTCACTTCTCTCCAAGGCCTTCAGCGCATAATCGGCTTTGCCCTCGTAGTTGGTGTCGTAGTAGCCGGTAGCACCGGGAACTCGAATGATTTCCATGCCGGCCCAAGCTCCAATGCCGTTGATCACGTTGACCGCCGAAATTATGGCCCCTCTAACCCCGTACCTTTTCTCAAAGGGTTCCAAATCGGGGCGTCTGCCTGGGCTCCAGAGCCAGATCATGTTGGCGGGACTCTTGCCCTGCCTCACCCGCCTCTGGTTGACGGGATGGTTACTCAGAATATCCCGTGAAGCCAACATGAGCCTGTTCAGACTTTGGGAAACACTGTCGCTAGATTTTATGAGGTGCTCCGCTATTGGCTCGCCGACAATTTCATGCGGGGGAGAGCATCCTTCGCTAACCTCGGCATTCCGGAGGACGAAGATGTGCCGATAGCTCACCCCCAAATGGAACTCACCGAGTCCCAGCCTCCGCAACTCGCCGAGCAGCTGTACAGCCTCCTCAGTGGTGACGCAGCCGCCGGAGTAATCGACGAGCTTTCCACCCCTCTCCGTCACCAAGTTGCATCTGAAGGCAACATCTTTTGGACCAAGGTCGATGCCCATAGAACCGGCTTCAAGAGGGCCGCGCCCGGTGAAGTGCTTTTTCGGATCATAACCTAGGATGGAAAGGGCGGCGACGGCGGAATCCTTTGCCATTCCCTGAGGGATGGTGCTGAGCATGCCCATCCTTCCCTCGCTGGCCAGATAGTCCATGTTGGGCTTGTGCGCCACTTCCAGAGGTGTCCTTCCGCCGAGTTCCTCAACGGGATAATCAGCCATGCCGTCTCCGACGACTATCACGAACTTTCTATCAGACAACCGGTTCACCTGAAAACCAGAAGCTCCTCATCGTAGCGTCTACCATCGTAAAAACTGCCCTTGGAAAGCCTCACCAGCTTTTTCCCGGAAAGGTATTCCACCAAAAGCCTCTCCACCTCCTCCAAGGGCTTTTCTCCCATCAACCAGTCTAGGGGGACGTTGACATTGACCGGGCGGGCGGGCAGGGCGTGCCGGGTCGTCTTGTGGGTGAAGACCATGCCCGCCAAAGCCGTCCTGATCACCTCCTCCTTGGTCGTCCTCGGCACAAGAAGGGCGGCGGGACACTTACCCGACCGAACCTGCCACTCGGCATCCTCCTCCATCTCATAACCTATGTGGAGGCCCTGCTCCTCAGCAATGGCCTCAAAACGTTTCACCCATCTGTAGCTCTCCACAATGTCGGTCTTCGGTGCCCTGACCAAGTGACAGTTTCTCGCCGTGAACAGGGCGGCAGTGGCCCGTCTGGCCTCAAGCTCCTTTAAAGCCGCCTCCAATGAAGAAGGCTCGACGCTCAGCCCCAAGGAAATAAAAATATTCAAAAGCCTGGCATCGCTCACCCAGTCCCGGATCACGCGGTACCAGCAGCCCACCTGAATCCTCGGGCTCTGATAGTCAACCAGACAAGCGGGCAGATAGCGACATCCCAATTCCTTTAGGGCGGCTACGCGATGCATGCCGTCGAGCACCACAGAGGTGTTTAGGTCAACCACGACGGGATTTCTCACCTCGGCGTTTTGCTTTATGTCTAAAATAAGCTGATCCAGCATCCGAGGAATTATCTCCTCATGGATGTAGACGCTGTCGACAGGCCTGATCCCGATCTCGATTTCCAGCCCCTGCGCCTCGAGCTTGAACCCCAGAGCATCACCAATAGCATAGGTGTGGCTCCTTTCAAAAAGATAATGGAACCGGCTCTCAGTCGTCTGGCCCAGTCGTCCTCAGCCAGAGTGCCAAAACGGGAAGCAGCGATCAGTCCCTTATGCCGGCCTCGGTTATCTGAAAAGTTGCGCTTTCAGGAGGCAATCCTGGATGATCTATCAGCTGTGCCGTTCTGGTGTTGGCCTTTCCCTTCCTGAGATATACGCGAGCGGTGACTGCATGCCCCAGCACGTGGCCGCCGACGGGTTTGGTTGGGTCGCCGAAGAAAATGTCCGGTCTCGCCTGCACCTGATTGGTCACGAAGACGGCGATGTCGTTAAGCTCTGCCAGCTTGTGCAGCTCGGCGATGTGGCGCCCTAGCTTCTGCTGTCTCTCCGCGAGGGCGCCTCTTCCACAATATTCGGTGCGGAAAAGCGCCGTCAATGAATCTATCACCAGCAATCTGACGCCGTCTTTCTTGGCAATTTCTGCGGCCTTCTCAGCCAGCAGCATCTGATGGTCCGTTGTGTGCGCCCTGGCCACGTATATTCCATCGAGGATTCTCTGAGGATCCTCGCCCAAAGCCATTGCCATCTGGGAAATCCTCTCAGGCCTAAAGGTGTTCTCGGTATCTATGTAAACTGCCTTTCCATTCAGTCCTCCCTGCTCAGGCGGAAGCTGTACATTAACGCAGAGCTGGTGGGCTATCTGAGATTTTCCGGAACCAAACTCGCCAAAGAACTCGGTCACTCCCTGGGTCTCAATTCCACCACCCACTATCCTGTCCAGGCACTGACTGCCGGTGGTAACGCGACCGAGATGTTTTCTTCGCTCTAAGACCTCTATGGCCTTTTCATAACCCATCTTCGAAGCGTCTCGCGCCGAGTTTATCACCTTCATCGCCACCCTCAATCCTATCTCGGCGGCCTCCATCAGGTCACCAGTAGTGGCCACGGCGATGCTTTCAATGGAATCATAACCGGCCGCGCGCAACTTCTCGGCAATCGCTGGGCCAACTCCTTCAAGCTCCTCAAGCTCAACCATTTTATCACTCATTCAAGCCCTCGCTGTCTTTACTCAAGCGTCTTTTGAGGAGGGGGGCCACCGAAAGTATTGTTCAAAAACCCGGGGGGGACAATATTTTAGGCGGTGCTGACATCATTACTTCGGAGGGGTTTCATGGAAGAGAATAACGAATCCCAAGATGTCGAAACCATCGCCGGCATCGAAAAACTGCTCAACACGGTGATCTTGGTCACGGCAAAGGACGGCCGAAAATTTCGAGGCAAGCTGACGAGCTACGATGAACATATGAACATGGTCTTGGAGGACACCGAGGAGCTGACGGAAAAGGGACCAATAAAACACAAGTTCGTCCTGCTGAAGGGCGGAAACGTTACTGATATCTCAACTTAAATTGCCTCGACGACCTCCATCGCCTTAAAGCTCTCCAGCACCTTTTTACCCTCCTCGGTTAGCTTGTAAATGCCCTCAGCCTCGGCCACCAGTCCTCTGGTGATCAAGGCGCTGAGATGTGCCTTCACTGGCCACCAGTCCTCGGAGCCGTAAAGCTCCTTTAGCTCACGCAGCTTTAGACCTCCCTTGCCGGCGATCAGGGTGAAAACCTTGCCAACTCCCGCCTCGTCGGCCTTCAACCAGTTAATGTCCTCGGCAACACCCATACCATCACCTTAATTTTATCAATGAAGATAAAAGTACTCGCCCCTCGCCCTCTGCTCTCTGTCCAAGGCGCTGTTGGGCTTGTTGGCCCTAGGCCGTCCGGTCTGCGGATCCCTTCGGAAGGTCACGCCAACCTCCTTCAAAAAGAGATTCATGCCCTCGCGCATTTCTAGGGGTCCATGAGTCCTGCCCTCCCGGCTGGGCTCACCGGTGAAAACCAGCAATCGATCTGAGATATAATCAATGCTGAGGACATCGTGGTCCACCACAAAGGCCACGGCCTCTCTTTTCTCGGTGGTTCTCCTTATGCACTTGGACATGTTCAACCGCTGCTCCACATCCAGATAGGCGCTGGGCTCGTCAAGCAAATAAAGGTCGGCCTGGCGCCCCAGACACGCGGCGATTAAAACCCGCTGCAGCTCACCGCCGCTTAGGTTCTTCAACTCCCTTTCCATCAGCGGCTCCACCTCCAGCGGTTGCAGAATATCCGGGGCAAAGGAGGGATCAAAATCCCCCAGCTGTTCGTGCAGCCACTCCTCAACCGTGCCCTCAAAATCGACTTTCAGATATTGTGGTTTATGTGAAACGGAGAGATTGAAATCAATTTTGCCCGAGGTGGGTCTTAATTCGCCGGCCAGCATGCGGACAAAGGTGGTTTTTCCCACCGCGTTCGGCCCCACGATCCCGACCACCTCGCCGGCAAAAACTTCGCCGGGTGAAACCTCCAGCCGGAAATCCTTGAAGACCTTGACCAGCCGGGGAAAACTCAATAGCGGTTTTCCGCCTGACACGGCCTTTGAAAGCGGCCTCAGCTCGAACTTTATGGGCTCCCTCCGGAACATTATATTCTCCTCGGGAAGGTAACCGTTGAGAAAAACATTTATCCCTACCCGGACGCCCCGTGGAGAGGAGACGACCCCATAAACCCCCGGATTGCCGTAGAGAACATGAACATAGTCGGAAACATAATCCAGCATCGCCAAGTCATGCTCCACGACCATCACCGCCTTGCCCGCGGCGGCCAGCGACCTGATCACCATCGCCGCGTTGAGACGCTGGTAAACATCAAGGTGTGAGCTGGGCTCATCGAAGAAATAGATGTCGGCCTCCCGGGCAACCGCCGCTGCTATGGCCAAGCGCTGCATTTCTCCACCGCTTAACATCTTTATCTCCCGGTTGAGAAAATCCCCGAGTGACAGCGAGCGAACCAGTTCCTTCACCACGCTGCGCTCATCAATTTTTTCAAGCAGCTCGGATGGTTTTCCCTTGACGGCCTTGGGCAGGTCATCAACCGCCTGGGGTTTGTAGACCACCTTCATCCCATCGATTTTTTTGAAGTAATTCTGAAGCTCCGACCCCTTGAAAAATTCGATCAGCTCCCTCTGCGTCGCCTCTTCCTTGCCGAGGTTGGGCCTCAAGCGTCCGGCCAGGATCTGGAGCGCCGTTGTCTTTCCCACCCCGTTCTGACCCACCAACCCGGTGACGCTTCCGGCGCGCGGAATCGGCAGCTCAAAGAGGGCAAAACCGTTGGGCTGATAGCGGTGAACACAGCGGCCCTCCAGCTGGCTGGGGAGGTTAATGATCTTAATTGCCCTCAGGGGACATTTGTGCACGCAGATCCCACAGCCGCTGCACAGCTGCTCCGATATTGCCGGTCTGCCCGTCTTTTCGTCGATCACTATCGTCTCATCACCGGTCCTGACGCCGGGACAGTAGCGATGACACTCCAACGAGCACCTTTTGGGCTGGCAGAAATCCTGCCTTATCACCGCGAGTCTGGGCATATCCAACCCCTACTGGTATTACACTAACTTTTAAAAGAACCACACGTAATGGGCATTGGTGAAAAGGTGCGGACGACGTATCTGCTGGGGATCATCGTCTTCCTCGCCGTCGTGCTGCCTCTCATCGGATTTTTCTTCAGCGGCGGATGG
Organism: Hadesarchaea archaeon; assembly: GCA_014361095.1. Taxonomy (GTDB): domain Archaea; phylum Hadarchaeota; class Hadarchaeia; order Hadarchaeales; family Hadarchaeaceae; genus Hadarchaeum. Next base: position 21,047 of record JACIWF010000001.1, read on the forward strand.
ATCAAACTGATCGCCCAGATCATCCTGACCATTGTGCTGGCCGTGGTCATAGGCGCCACTGGGATTTTCGGCTACATCTGTATCAAGGCTCAAGCGAGGAAGTGGGGCGCCGGGCTAATCTTGGTTGCCATCATTTGTCTCCTGCTCGTCTTCTGGCTCTGGACGGGCAAGCCCCTCCTGATCTAAAATAAGGAATTCGAACGCCTCTTTGTCCCCATCTCCCAAATCGATTAGGGGTAGCCGATGATAACGGCGGTCAAGGTATCTACTCTGTTTTTTTCCAAAATTCAGCGTTGAGCTGCTTGGCCCTGTCGTTCAGCTTCATCATGATGATGTCGCGCGCCTGCGTCCTCTCCAGGTCGCTCTCAAAAGATGAGCTCAGGCTCTCCAGACGCGGTCGGGCGAAGATTTCAAAGGCTAAGTTAATATCCCGGTCGGTCAGGGGACCATCCTTGACCTTATCGGCGAGGAACTCCGCCGACTTCTGAACTATCCAATCCAGCTCCGAAGATTCAATCATCCAACCCACCAAAAGAAATTTTAACGCTCTTCTATAAAATGAATTCGGAGATTGAATGGACGTCTTCGAGGCAATCAAGGGGCGGAGGAGCATCCGCAGTTTTGCCCCTGAGCCCATCCCTGACGCCGATCTAGAGAAAATTCTGGAGGCGGGAATAGCTGCTCCAAGCGCGGGGAATTGCCAACCTTGGGAATTTGTCATCGTCAAGGATCCAGAAAACAAACAGAAACTGGTGCAGGCTGCCCGGGGCCAGAGCTTCTTGGCCGAGGCTGCCGTAGTCGTTGTGATCTGCGCTGACGTCAACAGGACCGCCGGCCGCTACGGTGACAGGGGGAGGAACCTGTACTGTATCCAAGACACCGCGGCCGTGGCACAAAATATCCACCTCGCTGCCTACGCCTTGGGCTATGGTACCTGCTGGGTTGGAGCCTTCGATGAAAAGGCGGTCGCTGCGGCCATAAAGGCGCCCGATGGTGTCAGGCCGCTGATAATGATTCCAATCGGCAAGCCACGCGAAAAGCCGAAGCCCACCTCAAGGGCACCCTTAAAGGAGAGAACACACCTAGAATCCTTTTAACAAAATCATCCACTCGAGGCGATTTAACTACCTCGATAAATATCGGTGACCATGAGCGACTCAGCATCAAGCATTTCCAAAAAGGTCCTACGAACCCTAGCGATGTTTTTCCCGCTGGCGAGGGCAAAAACCGCACGCCCGATCATGACTTGGCTGGCGCCGATTGCCCCAGACTTCTCAGCCTCCCTAGCCAGCTCCCTCAGCTCGTCGTCGAAAAGTCCCAACTTTTCCGCAAACTCTTTTGAAGCGGTGACGAAGGTATGGATGTTCGGCCGCTCCAGAACTTTATTCAAGGCGATGGCCCCGAACTCTCCGGCGCGTCTCCTGAAATCAGCTTCGCTCAGAAGTTTCTTTGAGGGAATTGGTCCCAAGGTGGCGCAGATAACTTTAAACCCCGGGGGCACCCTTATCCGCCTCCATTTTCCATGCGGTGGGGCTCCAGGCTCAAGACCAATGACGAGACCACCGCAGGCCTGTGCACCCACATCGCCCAGTCCGGTGTAACAGGTGACCTCAGCCACATGGGCCGCTGCCACCAATTTCCCTCTGGGAAGGCTCAGGCGCAACGCCCTCGCCAGGGAAAAAGCCGTCCCCAGAGCTCCGGCTCCGCTCGCCCCATAACCGGCGCCCACAGGCACCTCAGTGAAATGATCTATTCTCACCCGAAAGCTGGCTCCCGTCAGACTCAAAATTTGCTCCGCTGCCGTCAGCGTCGTCTTGGCATCGGGCGCAGGCCTGCCGTTAATGAACACCGCCACTTCGTTGCGGTCGGAGCTTTCAACCTTAACCTCAGTCCTGACGCCAAAATCCAGGCAGGGGCCGCAGTTCCTCGATCCCATCCTCTCAGGGGTGCTGGCATCACAGGGTTGAAAAAAACCGGAGATGTGCGCCGGGACAAAAGCTGTCTCACTTGAAGACTGCTTCCGCAACTTCAACTTCGTCAGCCTGATCACCAATCTATCAGAGTTTGCCTATAGCCAAATCCAAAATCTCTCTTGCAATCTCCGCCTTGGTTGCCCTCATCTTTCTCCAGCCCGATCTCGTGACGATGAGCACCTCATTAGTATCTGTGCCAAACCCTGCCCCCGGCCTGCTCACATCGTTTGCCACCACCATATCGAGCCCCTCGGCCAGCTTGGCCTCGGCGGCACGGCGGAGTTCATCATCGCTAACGCCATATTCGGTCTTGAAACCGATGACAAAGGAACCGGGGGAGAGTTCACGCACGCCTGAGAGCACCCGGGGAGCCGGAACTAACCTAAGCGTCACGGGTTCGGTGTGTCTGAGCTTGCGCTCCGCTGGTCTTTCCACCATGAAATCCTGAGGAGCCGCCGCAGAAACAACTATGTCAGGCTGCCGCTCAAGCTCCTTTAAAAAAGCATCTCGCATCTCCTGCGTCCTCTCCACTCTAATCACCCTGACTCCCACTGGCGGGACCTCGTTGCCTGGACCATAGACCAGGGACACCTCAGCGCCTCTGGCTGCGGCCGCACGGGCTATGGCCAGGCCCATCTTTCCCGTACTCCTGTTGGTGATGATCTTGACCGGATCTATCGGTTCGATGGTGGGGCCAGCCGTGACCAGAACCTGCCGACCCACCATGTCCTTAGGACCAAGTGTTTCGATGACAAGCTGAACAATCTCACCGACCTCAGCTATCTTGGCCCGGCCCTCCTCAACCCTCGGTCCCAGAACCTGTGTCCCGACCGAGCGGAGCTTGGCCAAGTTCTGCTGGAAGAGTTCGTGGGAAAACATCGACGCGTGCATCGCGGGAACCACCACCACGGGTTTTTTCAGCCCGAGGGCAACGGAGACAACTGAGGTCACCGGAGTATCATCAATAGCACAGGAGATCTTGGCAATCGTGTTGGCGGTGGCGGGAGCAACTAAAATCAGGTCGGCCCACTCCGCCAGCTCCACGTGCTCCAACCTGCCAGTGAGCCTGACGACGACCTCGTTACCGGTGGCCCAGTGCATTAAATCGGGCGTTATCAGCTGGGTGGCCTGCGGAGACATGCAGGCGCGCACCTCAGCCCCGTGACGCATGAGCTCCCTCGCCAGCTCAGGACACTTGACCGCGGCAACGCTGCCTGTGATGCAAAGGGCGATCTTGCGGCCGCTGAGCTCTGAGCCCCTTGTGCCCAAGATATCCTTCGACGGATGCATAAACCCAACGCCACCTTCGCGCTTAAACGTTGTTTAGTCCCGATTTAAAGCTTAGTCGCTAAATCCTAGATCGGTTCAACTTTTTGCCGTGGATGTCGATCTCACCATAGCGAATTCTTATTGATGAGATCGGCTTGCCATCCTCGGCGAGAACAAAAGGTACCACCACAATTTCCAATGGATGCAGACCTTTTGAGATCCTGATCCTGTTTATCTCCTCGGCCCTCACCTTCGTCTCCGGACTGACGACTATCGCGTTGATGTTTCTGTCGCTGACTGCAGTTCCATAGGGGTCGGACAAAATATTTACCTCCGTGCGCTCCAGCCAGCCCCGGTTATGCAGTTCATTCAGAAGCCTCCACAACCTGATGGCCAGCGGCTGGATGCCGGCGGAGTCCTTCATGAGCAGCTGCTGCATCTCGTCCGAGCAAATGCCAATGACAACGCGTTCCCCGACCTCATAGGCCTTGGAGATGAGGGCGAGGTGCCCGTTATGCAGGTAGTCAAATGTGCCGCCAATCACAACTTTCCGGAACTTCAAGCCAACACCGACCTCTAGAGTTTCCTTTCAGCTTCGAGCCACTTTTTCCTCAAGGGACGGTGGGTAAAAGGTTTGGCCTTAGAACCCAGATAGTCGGCCACAACGTGACCGTCGCCGAGCAGATAGTATTTTGAAGTGGTCAGCCCCTCCAAGCCAACCGGGCCGCGGGCGTGAATCTTGCCCGTAGAAATACCGACCTCAGCTCCTAGCCCATAGCGGTAGCCATCGCTGAACCTGGTCGAGGCGTTGAGCATCACGCTGGAGGAGTCGACTGCGGTGAGAAAAAGCCGGGCGCTTTTCCTGTCCTCGGTTATTATGGCATCGGTGTGTTTGGAGCCGTAGGTGTTGATGTGGTCTATGGCCTCCTGAATGCTGTCGACCACCTTGATCGAGATGATCAGGTCCAAATACTCGGTGCGCCAGTCCCTCTCGGTGGCGCGTTTGGCCGAAGGGAGGATTTTCCTTACCCTTTCATCGCCTCTGATTTCAACTCCGGCTTCGCTGTAAAGCTTGCCCAGTGGTCTCAAGAACCGCTCCGCGATCCTGCTGTGGACCAAGATCGTCTCCACGGCGTTGCACACGGCCGGGTACTGCACCTTGGCGTCATAGCAGATCTTCAACGCCTTATCGATGTCGGCGTCGGCATCAACATAGATGTGGCAGAGCCCCTCGGCGTGACCCAAGACCGGAATTCTGGTGTTCTCCTGGATGTACCTAACGAACTCCCTGCTCCCTCTGGGAACCAGCAGGTCGATGAAGTCATCCAGCCTCAGCAGTTCCCTGACTTCCCTCCTGGCTTCAATCAATTGGATCCAACCCGTTGGGATTCCGGCACTCTCGCTGGCTCCTTTGATCACCCTGAAGAAGGCCTCATTTGAACGTCTGGCCTCGCTGCCTCCCTTGAGAACAACGGCGTTTCCTGACTTTAGACAGAGTGACGATATCTGCGGCAGCACGTCGGGGCGAGCCTCAAATATTGCGCCGATGACCCCGATGGGGCAGGAAACCTTGTAAAGTTCCAGGCCACGATCGAGTTCCACGGCATATAAAGTCCGTCCCACAGGATCATCAAGCTCGGCAACGCTTCGAATCATCTTAACTATGTCTTTCAGCTTGTCCTCAGAGAGTTTGAGCCTCTGCAGCAGCGCTGAGGTGATCCTGCCCCTCTTCAGGAGCTTCTCGGCTGCCCTCAGATCTTCGGCGTTGGCCTCTAAAATGGACTCCTTGCTCTCCAAAATGGCCGAGGCGATCTTCAACAGGGCGGAGTTCTTAACCCCGGTCGTGACGTTGGCCAGCTTCAGAGCCGCCCTCCTGGCCGCAGCCGCCTTTTCAACCACCTCGCTCATCTTCATCTCACCGGAAGAAATAAGGTCCCAATTTCCTCCCCATCCAAAATTCTCTCCAAGACCTTTTCCTCATTGCTGTTAGCTATCACCACCGGGATTCCCTTCTCCGTGGCCATCCGGGCCGCCTTGATCTTGGTGAGCATGCCACCAAAGCCCTTGAAACTCCTGCCGACATAACGCTCCACCTTCATCGTCCCATCAACCGTTTTAATCAGCTTGCCGCGGTTGCCCCGCCGGGAATAGTCCATGAAAAGACCGTCGACATCGGTCAGGATCACAAGCAGGTCGGCCGAGGCGCCTACTGCCACATAAGCAGAGAGGATGTCGTTGTCACCCAGTCTTATCTCGTCAGCGGCCACACTGTCGTTCTCATTCACTATCGGAACCACGCCCCATCTCATCAATGTGGAGAGCATGTTTCTAAAGTTCCGGTAGCGCTTGGGGTCGTTGAAGTCCTCCGCCGTCAGCAGGATCTGCGCCACCGGCTGCTGATACTCTCCAAAATATCTGGAATAAACCTGCATCAGCATGCCCTGCCCCACCGCCGCGGTCGCCTGAAGCGCCGGGATGTCCTTGGGCCTGCCGTTGAGGTTGAGCCGTCCCACACCCGCACCTATTGCTCCCGAGGAAACAATTATGACCTCCTTACCTCGAGACCGCAGGCCCATCACATTGGACACCAGCCTGCCGATCTTCTCAGGATCAAGCCGGTGCCGCTCATCGGTGATGCTTCTGGTGCCTATTTTAACCACGATCCTCTTCGCCCTGGCCAGCTGTTTCCTCTGCGTCTCCCCGTCCATCTAGCACACCATTGGAACCCTCTTTAGCTGCGAGAGCACATAAGACCTTATCCTGTCCACCGACTCCGGCTCCGCCACGACCTTTCCACTTTTTATCAACGGCTGGAGAAGCGGTGAGGTCTTCCCGCCGCAGCTGGGACACCGCGGCGATCGTTCCCCAAATAGCGTTACCACGTCCTCGAGACACTTTCGGCATCTCCAGACCTGCTTTCTCCCACCGAGCTTTCCCCGCTTGGCCACTGGCTTCCCATCCATCTCAACTATATCCATGGCGAAATCGATCGTCGGTGCATTGCTCAGAGATGTTCCGATTCCAAAGCCATCCACTCCCGCCTTGACCAGCTCGGTTATGTTCCGGTCGTTTATTCCACCTGAGACCACTATCTTCACCTGGCGATAACCGCGGATGTCAAGCTCCCACCTGATCTCCTTAATTATCTCGGCGAAGTTGCCCCTTCTCGAACTTGGGGTGTCCAGCCTGACTCCCCAGAGATTTTTACCCAAGGCCTCGGCAGCCATGATGGCCTCCGCCTTCTCGTCAAAATAGGTGTCGATCAAAGCCACTCTATTCACCCGGCGCGAAATCACCTCGTCAAAGGCCTTCCAGGCTTTCACCTGATCGCCGAAGACGACGATCAGCGCATGGGGCATTGTTCCCATCGGCTCCTTCCCTATCTTCTTGGCTCCGGACAGGCTGGAGACTCCATCAAACCCGCCGAGGTATGCCGCTCGGTCTATCATCGGGGAAAGAGCCGGGTGGACGCGCCTGATGCCGAAGGAGACCAGCAGCTTTTTCCACGCCAGCTTTCTCAATCTGGCGGCCATCGTGGCCACGCCTGACGCCTGACAGATCAATCCCAGCAGCGGCGTCTCCAGCTCACAAAAACTTCCATAAGGTCCCTCGATGACGATGACCGGCAACCTGTTGCCAGAGTGATCCTGCGGGCGGAAAATGGTCCCCTCCGGGATCGTGTAGACATCGACCGGACAACCCTCAAAGAGTGTGGCCACCTCATCCAACCCGCAGAGGACACCCCAGGGCCAACCCTCCGGGAGTCCTGCGGTGGTCACCTCAGCCACCACTCTTTTTCCATCGAGCCCCTTCGCCTTCAGGACCTGAGTCGTCCGGACGAAGTAGATATCGGTGGTCTCGCCCTTTTTTATCTCCTCATCCGTGGCCACGTTGAAGGTCCTCATTTTCCCCACCTCTTGATTATTTCCCTAGAATTTGTGATTTGCGCACCGTAAATTCTTCTCATGTAATCTAAAGCATGCGCCTTGTCCCTTTGTTCAGGTGAGGCCACACAGTCCTCCGGAATCGTCACCTTATAACCATTGAAGAAGGCCCCGGCAGCGGAATGCTGAATGCAGATCTCAGTAACCACCCCGGTGAGTACCAGCTCAGCGATGCCCTTTCTCCCGAGAAGCCTCTTCAGCCTCGGAACTTGGAAAATATCATACGTCCGCTTGAAGATCACCGCCTCGCCCTTGATGGGGCTTAGCTCAGGAACTATCCCGGATCCCTTGGTGCCAGCCATGGCGTGCTCGCCCCAGACGCGCAACTCAGGATCGCCTGGCACGTGGGCATCGCAGGCATAAATCACTGGAATTCCTCTGGCTCGAGCTGCTGCGAGCAGCTGCTGAATCTGGGACACGATCTTCACAGCGCCCCTGAAGCCAAACTTTCCCGTGACGAAGTCGTTGATCATATCAATAACGACTAACGCCGACTTCAAAAATTATCCCCAATAATGATAGTCTCGCCAAATAAATAGCAGACTCTGCCACTGAATGCTAAAAATTACCGCCACTGAAAAACGCGCTGGGAGAATTCCAGCACAGTGATGCCGACGATCCTGCGCCCACGGTATCTGATTATCAGATCCTTTCCTGTCAGTTCTGCACCCTCAGCCTGATGGACTCCGCCAAAGCTGATGTAGAGGACGTCCCGAACGCGATCGTAGAAGACATCGATGTCCTCGACATTTTTTATTACCGCTTCCACAGAATCAGCCTTCCTCCCAGCGGCTTTTCTCTTTTCGCTGCCGACACCGTACACACCTCACCGCCCTCTCGATAGGGAACCAACAGACATCCTCCTCGGAGAAAGCCTGCCGCGATTCTCCTGACGGCGATGTTCTCCCCATGCCTGCCTGCGAGCACGTAATCCGGCTCCGAGACTGCAGAGATAACCTCCCGATCCAGCTGCTTCACCTTGGCCATCTCCGGGTGTCTGCTTAGGACAATTCTAAGCGTGGAAAAATCAAGACGAACCTCATTGTCAAACACTGACTGAGTTAAGATCAGGATGACCCGATGAGGATTTTTGTGCCCGTGGTTTATAAGCGGGCAATTACCCGGCTCAACCACCCTTATTTTATCGAAAACCAACAAAAGGGTGGGTCCTGTTTGAAAAAAATTGAGAGATTGAAAGAAGAACTCGAAAGGCGCGGCCTGGAGGCTTACCTTTCAGTCAGGAACACCCGCTACCTGGCCGGGACAACCGCCGGCAAGGCAGTGATTGTGCCGGTTGACGGCGAACCAGTTTTTGTGTGCAGCCGGCTGGAGCTAGAGCGGGCCAGAAGGGAGAGCCAGATCAGGGACATCAGGGCCTTTTCCAGCTGGAGGGCTCCACTGCAGCGGGGTGAGAGGGTCTTTTTCATGGAGCCCTGGCAGCTCATCGCCAAGGTGCTCGAGGAAATCGGCACCCGCGCGATTGGATACGACGGTGGGGATAGGAATTTCATCAGAAAAATCCGCGGCCTGCACGAAGCCAGCTATCTGGTGGCACCCGAGGTCATCCAAAACCTGCGCATGATAAAATCACCTGAGGAGCTTAACCTGCTGCGAAGGTCGGCGAAAATAGCTTCGCTTGGGATGAACCGCGCCGCAGAACTCATCGAGCCCGGCAGAACCGAGCTTGAGATCGCTGCCGAAATCGAGTATGAAATGAGGCGGGCGGGATCGGAGGGAACCCCATTTCCGACCATCGTGGCCTCGGGGAGCAATTCCTGGCTGCCCCATTCAACCGCGACCTCGAGGAAGCTGAGAAATGGAGAACTCATTGTCATTGACCTCGGGGCGACATTCAACGGCTACGCCTCCGACATGACACGGACGTTTGCGCTCTCGCCGACAAGGAAACAGCTCAGGATCCTCCAAGTGGTCAAGGGAGCCCAGCGTGCCGCACTGGAAAGGATAAAAGATGGCGTGACGGCAAAGCAGGTGGATGCCGCCGCCAGAAAATTCATCGGGCGGGCGGGATTCGGCCAATTCTTCAACCACGGCACGGGGCACGGGGTGGGACTGGAGATACACGAAGCTCCGAGTCTGTACCCATTATCGCGGGACACTCTCCGCAGTGGAATGGTCCTCACCGTGGAGCCTGGTATCTATATCCCTGGAGCTGGGGGTGCCCGCTGGGAGGATACCATCGCGGTGAAAGCAGGTGGCTACGAAACGTTGACGCAGGCGGACAAAATTCTTTAATATTGAGGTCGTTTTTCTCTATGAGTTCCATGAAGAGGAGCTGCAATCTTGAAAAGAACAGGGAGAAGTGCAGCTGCACCTACGAGCCCTGCCCGAGAAAAGGCATCTGCTGCGAGTGCCTCAGCTACCACTGGAGAATGGGGGAGCTGCCGGCCTGCCTTTTCCCGCCGGAGATCGAGCGGACCTACGATCGGTCGCTGAAAACATTTTTGGAGCACTACCGAGGGCGGGTTTAAGTAAGGATAAGACAAATAAAAGAATGTTTTGAGGATGGTGATGAGATGAAGGAGGCAGCTGGCCCTGTAAGAGGTCCGACGATCTCAGACCTTTCCGTGGAGGAGATCATGACGAAGAATGTCATCACCGTTGAAACCGAGGAACCTGTCTTCACTATGGTCAAGAAGATGATCAACAAAAACGTCGAGTGCCTTCCCGTGACCAAGGCCGGGAAACTGAAGGGACTGATAACCTTCCGCGATGTCATCAGGAAGGTCGTCTACGAGGGGAAGGACCCCAAGAAGATGAAGGCCAAGGATGTGATGACCAAGTCGGTGGTCACCTGCTACAACGACGCCACGGTTCTGGACGTGGTTAAGCTGATGAAAAATAAAAGGCTGCGGAGGATCCCGGTCATTGATAGAAACAGGAATCTGGTCGGACTGGTCACCAACTTTGATCTGGCCATCATCGGCTGGGATGTTGATTAGAGTCCCGATCTTTCTCGGCCGCAATTGGTCTCAGTAATTACTTAAATCTTAGACGGCGATTATCGGAAGGTGGTGGAGTGGTGAAAAGGGAGCGATGGCGACAGGATTTCAGCGGCTGGTTCAACGACGTTCTGCAGGAAGCCGACATCATGGACACACGCTATCCCGTAAAGGGGCTCTATGTCTGGAGGCCCTACGGGATGAAGCTCCGCAACCTCGTTTTCTCGATCCTGAAGCAGCTTCACGAGAGTTCCGGTCACCAGGAGGTACTCTTTCCGCTGCTGATACCGGAGACGCTGTTCCAGAAGGAGGCCGAACACATCAGGGGGTTCGGTGGTCAGGTCTACTGGGTGACCCACGGCGGTCACCAGAAGCTGGACGTCAAGCTGGCGCTGCGCCCAACCTCCGAGACCTCCATGTATCCCATGTTTGCCCTCTGGATCAGGACACACGCTGACCTGCCGATCAAGGTCTATCAGGTCGTCAACGTCTTCCGCTATGAGACCAAGATGACCAAGCCCCTGATCAGGCTGCGCGAGGTAACCACCTTCAAGGAGGCCCACACCGCCCATGCCACGGCTGAGGAGGCCGAGGCCCAGGTCAGGGAGGCCATCAAAATTTACCGGAAGTTCTACGATGAACTCGGCGTGCCATATATCGTCAGCAAGCGGCCCCCCTGGGACACCTTCGCCGGGGCGGTTTACTCCATCGCCTTTGACACCGTGACCCCGGACGGAAAGGCGCTGCAGATCGGCACCATCCACAACCTGGGGCAGAACTTCGCCAAGGTCTACGGGCTGAAGTACGAGGCCGTGGACGGCAAGCACCACCATGTCTACCAGACCTGCTACGGTATCTCCGAGCGGGCGGTGGCGGCGACGATCATGGCCCATGGTGACGATGCTGGCCTCTGCCTGCCGCCGGACGTTGCTCCCATCCAGGTGGTCATCGTCCCGATCCCGTTCAAGGAGAAGGAGACGCCGGTCGAAAATGTCGCTGCCCAGGTGAAGGAAGAACTCACCTCGACTGGCCTCAGGGCACACCTCGACGACCGCGACCTGCGCCCGGGAAACAAGTTCTACCACTGGGAGCGACGTGGCGTCCCGCTCAGAATTGAGATCGGGCCAAAGGACGTGGAAAAAGACCAGGTTACTGCCGTTCGGCGCGACACCGGCGAGAGGCTCACCATCGCTAGGAAATCGATGAAAAAACAGGTGGGTGAAATCCTAAAGCAGATCACCGATCACCTTCGCGAGCGGGCGAAGCGGTCATTTGAGGCCTTAGTGAACTCCGCCGTGGACCTGAAGTCGGCAAGGGAGCTTTTGAAAAAACAGGGGGGCATCATCAGGGTTCCTTGGTGCGGTCGTGAATCCTGCGGTAAACTGATAGCGGAGAAGGCCGAGGCGGAGATGCTGGGGGAGGAGATTGGCGCTGGACCGCAGCCGGAGGCCAAATGTCCCATCTGCTCCGACCCGGCGACGGTGAACGCTCTCCTGGCCAAGACCTATTGATTCAAGCTCATCTCTTCTCGAAGCCCTGATGTGGTTAACTGGCCCTTAATCACTTCAAACGCTGAACGGCTTCCAGAATCTCCGGCTCGGTCGGGAACCCCGTTGGCCCCTTATACCTTATCTTCAAACCCGCGGCGGCCACGGCAAATCTCGCCGAGTTCAAGACGTCCCGCGTCGCCAAGTAGCGAGTAAGAAATGCCGCCCCGAAGACATCGCCGGCTCCGGTCATGTCCCTGGCTTCAACCTTGAGGGGATCTATTCTGAAAAAGCTTTCTTCACTTAAAACCATCGTCGTCTCGCCGCCCCTGGTGACGACCACGACCTTCGGCCCCATTTTCTGAATGCCGCGCATGCCCGCCTCGACATCGCCGCCGAGGACTATCGCCTCCTCCCTCCCCAGCTTGACGATATCGACATACCTGAGGAACTCCGAAAGATCCCTGGGCCTGACACCGACCCTGCCGTCGGCCCCGATCACCCGAAGAACCCCCTGCGGATCCAGCATCACGAGGTTGGACTCTCTCTTGATGAACTTCAGCAGCTCCGGGGTGATTTCGTTGGCGATGGGGGAAACATAAAAGGCCCTCGCATCCAGATAGTGGCCCGGGATGTCTTCAGGGGCTATCCTTGGTGCCACATGCTTGCAGACCTGGGTCCGGTTCCCCTGCTCGTCGTAGGTGTTCTCAAAAGTGGTCGTGTGCTCGCCGGCAACGTATATCCCCTCGGTGTTGAGCCCGAGCTTGCTGTAAATGGGCGGGAATCTCTCGGTGAAGTCGATGCCCACCTTGGAGACGATGCCCACCTGCTGCTTCAGGGCGGCAAACTGCAGCCCTGAGTAGGTGGGGGCACCGCCGAGGACATTCTCCACCACTCCCCAAGGAAAGACATTCACATCCAAGGCCACATGCCCGATGACAACGACGTCCGGCGCCATCAGTTGTCCCTCCTTCCGGCGATGAAGTCCTCCACCGCCTGCCTGGCCTGTTCGTCAGGTATCTGAACCGGCGGGTGTTTGAAGAAGTAGGCCGAAACCCCGATCAGCGGCCCGGCGATGCCGCGGTCGAGGGCCAGCTTCACCGCCCTGATGGCGTCGATGACCACGCCGGCCGAGTTGGGTGAGTCCTCAACAGAAAGCTTGACGTCAATCGTCAGCGGGATGTCTCCGAACTTGCGTCCCCGCAGGTAAATGTAGCAGACCTTGTTGTCCTTCAGGAAGGGCACATAGTCGCTGGGGCCGATCCTGAGCGGGACCTCATAAGGCACCTGGCTGGAGACGGCCTCGGTCTTGCTCACCCTCTTTGAACTCAGCCTCTCCTCCTCGAGCATGTTTAGGAAATCCGTGTTTCCGCCGATGTTCAGCTGGTAGCTCTCCTCCAGCTTGACCCCGCGGTCGATCAGGAGCTTGGCCAGCGTCCGGTGAAGTATCGTCGCTCCCACCTGCGACTTGATGTCGTCCCCGGCACAGGGCAGCCCGGCCTTCCTGAACCGTTCCCCCCACTCCTTCCCCGAGACGATGAACTCGGGAATGCAGTTGATGTATCCGCAGCCCGCCTCAATCGCCTGCTGGGCATAGTAGCGCGAGGCCTCATAGCTGCCCACGGGAAGATAGCTCACTAGGATGTCGGCCTTGGTCCTGCGGAGCTCCTCGGCCACGTCCACCGGCTGCTGAGTGGGATCAACTGGAATCACCGGCTTGAGGTACTTGCCGAGCCCATCCAAGACCGGCCCCCTCATGACCTCGACGCCCAGCTTCGGCACCTCGCAGAACTTCTTGGTGCAGTTGGGTGGAGCGAAGATGGCTTCGGAGAGATCCCGGCCCACCTTGTTGGCGTCGACGTCAAAGGCGGCCACGGGCTTGATGTCGCGAATGTGGTAGCCGCCGAAGTTGACGTGCATCAGGCCGGGGACAAACTGATCCTCCCGCGCCTCCTTGTAGTACTCCAGACCCTGAATCAACGATGAGGCGCAGTTGCCGACGCCCACGATTGCCAGCCTTATCTCTGCCATCCGGTCACCCCAGCACATCCATTAGCTGGAAGAGGTAGAACTTTCCCTTTCTCTCCAGAGCAAAGCCCACCTCGGCTCCTCCCTTGCGGCGCTGCAACAGCTGCTCCAGTTGTGAGCCTCTGATGAGATAGTCTTGCCCCGACTTGACATCGAGGAACAGTCTTTTTCCTTCCCTCTCAACCAGAACGTCTACCGGCCTTCCCTCGTAGAGCCCGGGACGCCAGCCGCGGGCCGCGAGGAGCTGTGCCAGTCTTCTCCCAGCAAGTTTCGATCTGCGGGCCCTCGTCTCCCCAAGCCGGGAATGGCATGAGGGGCACCTCTGTGGGGACCCGCGCGGCCTCCACTCGTAGCCGCAGTTCTCACAATGTAAACTTGTTACAACCATATTTCAACCTATGAAATATATCTAAAAATTAACTATTTAAGGCTTTGCCGACCACTTAATTTTGATTTTCTATGGCCATGGCGAGGATAAAGCGGAAGACCACGACCGAGATGATCTGGCCCTACTTCCTGAAGCTGCTCAAGGAACGCCCCATGTACGGCTACGAGCTGCGCCAGGAAACCCAGAAGCGCTTCGGCTGGAAGCCGCCCACGGTGACCTCCTACCTCGTCCTCTACAGCCTCGAGAAGGGGGGTTACGTCACGGTCTCCTGGAAGGAGCAGCGGGGCAAGCCGGCGAGGAAGTACTACCGGATAACCAAGAAAGGTGAAGAGCTGCTGCAGGAAGCGATTGACTACTTCAAGGAGACCTACACCAAGCTCTCCGCCTAACGCAACCTCCGCCTGGCCGCGAGCACCCTCTGCACCGCGGTTATGTTGGCGATTACAGCGATGATGACCACCGCGTAGGGGGTCAGGCCCAGCAGTGCCCCAATCGCCAGGATTATCAGCCTCTCGGCCCGTTCGGCAAAACCGACGTCCAGCCGTCCTGATCCCGCTGCCTCAGCTCGGGCCCGCGTGTAGCTCACCATGAAGCTGCCGGCAATCGCCAGCAAACCCCAGAGCCACCCCCAGCCCAGAATGATCCCGGGCTCGGCAATCCGCCTTTGGATGAAGGCATAGATAATGCCGGCGTAGAGGAGGACGTCCACATAGCGATCGACGACGGAGTCCAGCACTCCACCAAATGCCGTTTCCCTCTGAAGCAGCCTGGCAACGGCGCCGTCGATGATGTCAAAAAATCCCGCCACCAGCAGAACCACTCCGGCGAGAGGTTGCTCACCCTGGGCAAAGAGGACGGCCGCGATGACGCCGAAGACCAGTCCCAGCATGGTGAGCGCATTCGGGCTCAGCCCACTTATGGCGAAAAGCCTGGCGACCGGCGCTATCCAGTCCTTCACCCTCTCGCGGACCCGGCTCAGCATATCGCGCCCACCAGCGGAAGCTTTTTTCTCCGCCGCCATAAGGGTTTTGGAGACCATGATATATTTAGGCCCCGCCGGAGTTCCCATCTCCAGCAAGGATCCCAGCACCCTCGGCGGCCTGAGGCGGGTCGCCGAGCTAAAGCTGAACGCGATGGAAATCGAGTTCGTCCGCGGAGTCGCGATGAGCAACCAGACCGCTGAGGAGGTCGGCGAGCTGGCCCGGGAGCTGAAGATCGAGCTCTCCGTCCACTGTCCCTACTTCATCAACCTGTGCTCCACGGACAAAAAGAAGCTCGAGGCCTCGAAGAAGCGAATTCTCGACTCCGTGGAGCGCTGCTACCACATGGGTGCCAGGATCGCGGTATTTCACCCCGGCTTTTACGGCTCGCTGACCCCGGAAGCCGCCTACGAGATGGTGAAGGAGGCCGACCTCGACATGCTGGACAGGATGAAGGCGATGGGCATCAAGGGGGTGGTGCTGGGCCACGAGACCACGGGCAAGGTCAGCGCCTTCGGGTCACTCGAGGAGCTGGTGAGGCTCTGCCGGGAGATCCGCGGCTGCGAGCCCGTCGTCGACTTCGCCCACCTCTGGGCCCGGAACGCGGGGAAAATAGACTACAGTGGTATCTTCGACCAACTGGAGCCGCTGAAGCTGAAACACCTGCACACCCACTTCACCAGCATGGAGTGGACGCCGGCCAAAACACCCGGGGCGGGGAACGAGCGGCGTCATCTGCCGATCTCTTTTGACCAGCCCCCGGTGGACCCGCTGGTCAAGGAGGTCCTCAGGAGAAACCTGAACATAACGATAATATCGGAATCACCGGTTCTGGAACAGGACTCGCTGGTGTTGAAGAAAAAGTTTGAGAAATTAGGCTACCGATTTTAACGCCCGGGGCAGATCCTGCCGGGCCACCGTCTCCTGCTTTCCCGTGGTCATGTCCCTGATGATGACCTGTCCCTTCTTCAGTTCCTTGGGCCCGACGACGACCACCCTTTTCACCCCGATGGCGTTGGCGTATTCCAGCGCCCGGCTGAACTTCCGCCCCATGAGGTCGATGTCCGCCGCCAGGCCAGCCCGGCGCAGCTCGGTGACCACCTTCATCGCCTCGGCGCGAACGCCTTCGGCAACGGGCAGGACCAGACAGTCCAGGCGGTCCCGGAGCGGCACCATCCGGCGCTCCAGCATCGTCTGGGCAATTCTGTCGATGCCAAAGGCGACCCCAACCGCTGGAGTCGGCTCTCCACCCAGCTGCTCCACCAGCTCATTGTAGCGGCCGCCTCCGGCGACCTGGACGCCGCCGAGGTAGACCTCAAAGACGAAATCGGTGTAGTAGTCGAGGCCCCGGGCGATGCCGAGGTCAAGCGAGAAGTTTTTGACGCCCAGCGAGGGCAGATAGTCGATAATGGTCTGGAGGTTCTTCAGCGCCGCCGAGGCCCTAGGAATCCCGCGCAGCGGCGGCGTTGCCTTTTCCAGAATTGAAACCTCACCCCGCAGTGAAATTAGTTCCCGCAGCAGCTTTTCCTCGGCGGGCTTTATCCCGGCCCTCTTGATCTCCTCACTGATGCGCCCCTCGTCTTTGGAATCCACAGCCCTGAGGACGGGATCCTGGGCCTCACCCTTAACCCCGGCGTAAGAGAGAAGCTCGCGGAGCAGGCGGATGTGGCCCAGCCTCAGCTCAAAATCGACGAAGCCGAGCTCCTCCATGATGTGGCTGCTGAGGGCGGCCACCTCGGCATCCGCGGCGGGATCATCCGTGCCGAGGATCTCCGCCCCGGACTGAAGGAACTGGCGCCATCTCTTTGACTGCGGCTCCTCGTATCTGAAGCAGCTGCCAAAGTAGTAGAGCTTCACCGGCTTCGGCCTGGACCTGAGCCTCTGAATGTAGACCCGGACCACGGGTGCGGTGATCTCCGGGCGAAGGGCGAGGTCGCGGGAGGACTTGTCTTTAAAAGCGTAGAGCTGGCTCACCACGCTGGAGCCGCTTTTCTTGGTGAAGAGCTCGAGGTGCTCAAATATCGGCGTCTCGATCTCCTCGTAGCCGTAGCGCTTGAAGACCTCATCCATCCGGCGCATGACGTGGCGAATGCTCAGGAGCTCCTCGCCGAGAAGATCACGGGTGCCCCGCGGCGCCTGCATGTTTAACCACCTCCGATGGTGAAGGTCCAGACCTGGGAGGTGTTTTCATTGGAGGCCTGGTCCACGGCAGACACTTTCCAATAGTAGCTGCCAGGAGATAAACCGGATGGTGGGGTAAAGGTCGTGCCGTCGATCAGGTTTTCCAGCACCGGTGAGCTGAAATCCTGTTTCTCAGCCACGACCAACCGGTAGCCCGCGGCCCCGGGAACACTGGACCAGGAAAATGTCGGTGTGTTATCCGTCAGCGTGGCGTTGTTCTCCGGGGTTAGCAGCTCCGGCGCCTCGGGGGGGACGGTGTCGATGGTAAAGGACCAGACCAGTGAGGAGGCCAGCTGGGAACCCACGACCGAGACCACCTTCCAGTGATAGTCGCCATCGGGCAGGGCCTCTGGCGCCGTGTAGCTCCGGGTCAAGCCGAGGGTGACGAAGATCTCCGGAGAGCCGAAGTTGATGTCGTCGTCAACCACCAGCCTGAAGTTGTCAGCCACTCCCCCTGCCCAGCTGAAGGTGGGCTGGCTGGTGTTGATCACCGCGTCCTTCTCTGGTGAAACCAGCGTCGGTGGTTGTGGTGGCACCCTGATGGTGAACCTGCCCTGGGACCAGCTGCTCTGATTTCCGGCAGGATCAACGGCCCTCACCCGCCACACGTAGACGCCGTTGTTCTGGAAGGTGAAGGAGAGGTTCTCGACCTCAAGCTGGTTGTCGACCAGGAACTCATCAGGATGGGCCTCGTTGTAGATCTGGACCTGGTAAACTGACCCAGGCTCCGACTTCGACCAGCTGAAGGTGATTCCAAACTTGGAGAAGATCGCTCCGTCCTGTGGTTCGATGATTTTCGGCACCTCGGGCGGCACGGTGTCGATGGTGAATGAGGCGGCCTCCGACCAGCCTAGGAACTTTTCCTCCTTGTAGGCGGCCACGCGCCACCAGTAGCTGCCGTCGTCCAGAGCCACCGCGGTCGTGTAGCTCCTCTGGGTGGTCTCGGCCTGGATGATCGGGGAGGTGAAATCCTGATCCTTGGCGAGGACAAACTCATATCTCGTGGCGCCTATGCCTGAGGTCCAGCTAAACTCCGGGGTGCTGTCATTGACCAAAACATCACCGGTGGGGGAGATCGGCGACGGGGTGTGGTTGATCCTGAGGACCGCCACCGTGCCGTTGCTGCTCAGATAGGCCAGGCTCATGTAGTCAGGAAGTGGAGCCACACTGCCGTAGACGCGCGTGTAAAGCGGGGGGCTGTTGTAGTAGGGACCACCGAGGACCGCAAAGACCTGGTCCAGCGAGGGTGTATTGGTCCAGCTGGGCAGATACAGCCGCAGCACCCGGGGAACTTGGATGCTCCCCCGGAAGTTATACCTGAAACTCACTATCTCGCCGCTCTGGTTGTAGTAGTAGATGACGACGCCGGCGCAGTAACGGTCGCCGTCGTCTCCCCTGATGAAGGCCGTGGTATTGTCGATGTCGAAGACAACATTTTCGCTGGCGAAGTTGAAGACCAGGTGGTTGTTTTCCACGCTCGCCCGCTGGCTGGACTCCCCGCTGTCGCTCGTGACCACCTGCAGCATGCTGTAGATCTGGTAGACGTGGAGGATGAAGTAATCTATCTTCACGTCGTAGTTGTCGCGGTAGGTCTCCAGATAAAAGGCGACCTCATCGGTATCCAGTCCGGGGAATCTCTGGATGTCGGTTCTCCTGCCGTTGATGGTGTAGTGCTGGCTCAGGAACTTCCCCGTCGAGTCCTCAACCGTGTAGATATAGTCAGGAGGTTTCACTCCCGGCTGGTTCTCCCACTTTCCCGCCTCCCCTAGAATCTCTGCACCATCGACCACAGTAGGTCTTCTGGCAACGGCCGTGACCAGGTGGCCGTAGGACCATTCCACTGCCACCACCGAGTTCTCCGGGGTGTTCGTCCTGATCCAGTTGGAGGCTTCCACCAAGCCTTTATCCAGTCCCTCCTGTCCGTACCACTCTGGGGGCGGGACTGTGGCCTCCGCGTAGTTGTAGGCGTTGAGGACAAACGGTGAAACGAAGATGACGACGAGGGCGGTCACGGCGATGGGGTGCTCAGCCTCCTTCAACCAGCCCAGAGATGGAGAGGAATATGCCCTCCGAATCAACCGGAGCAGGGTCGCAAAGCCAACTCCGGTGAGGACTGGAACCAAAGGCCACCATTGACGAACGAACCTAGCCGGGCCCACCCCAGGGTAGACCATCGCAACTAGGATGATTAGCCAAGCGATGACCAGAATCTCCCAGTTTTTCCTCGACCAGACAAACCTCGCCAGCGCCAGCGCGAACATGAGGACCATAAAAACCGTCAGGAGGGTGTCGGTGTAGAAAAGGCTCAGCGTCTCGGTGATGGGTCCGGCGGGCTGGGCCTCGGTGGCATAGGTGGGTAGCTTCACACCGCCGCCCGCTCCGATCCCGATGTATCCCAGCAGCATCTGGAAATAACCGACCCAGAAATCGGGCCTCTGTTTTCCGAGGACCACATAGATTACACTCATGACCGCCAGCATAATCACCACTCCGGCAATGTGCCAGAGGTGATCCCGAATGGAGGAGACGAGCGCCCCGAAGACCTCCGAGAATCTACGAACTAACCTCTCCAGGAATCTGAATAAGATGAGAAGGATGATTCCGCCGATGGGGACCGCGACAAAGTAAAGGGACCCTGCCCAAGCCAGCGAAAACAGACCAAAGGAAAGACCGGCAAGAAGGGCATACTTCAGAAAGTCGCCCTTAGAGGCCTTGAAGATCTTGATGGTGAAGAAAGCGGCGGTTAAGGTGAGGAGATTCACCAGGCAATCGCGGTCGAATGACCCTACCTTCATCCAGTAGATGGTGTTGGTCATCGTGGCGGCGAAGAAGACCGCAGCGGCCCCGGCAAGATCACCGCCGAGTTCCCTGCCGATGAGGAAGACTGGAATTAAGGAGAGAGCGAACATCAGCGGTCCCCAGATCCTGACCACATCCATCAAGGTGACTTCCGGAGCAACCGCGCTGACGCCTTTATAGAGCATCACCGCAAGCAGGGGTTGCAGCTGCTCGTTGAAAGAAACGGGTAGACCGTAGGGTGCGTGGGAAAGGGGATTATTGTCGACAAGGGTGCCCTTTTGTAATATCTCCACCGCGATGTTGTAGGTCCAGCCGCTGTCGGAGGTGGTGAGGGTGTTGTGCTCCTCTCCTGGCACCAAGAGGATCGAGGTGGAGAGCACCATCATCGCGATGAGGTAGATGACAATCAACCATCTTCGGTAGTTCAAGCCGACACCCAATAAGTTTAGAAAGAACAGCGCTTAAAGGCTACGAGCAGCGGGGATTTCACTCGGTTTTCTCAGGTTGGCTTTCTTCAGATGTCCTTGGCTCGGGCGGGGCTTCCTTTGTGGTCACCATGATCCAGCCCAGCCAGAATCCCAGCCCGCAAACGACGAGGATGCCAACCGTCACCGGCAGGGCAAAAGCCAAAGCTCCGCGCGCCCAAGCTCCAGCACCGCCACTTATGTAGCCGAAATAAATATGAGCGATCGCCACCACAATCGTGGCAATACAGAGCAAAGCCCCAAGAGGTCTAGTCGCCGCCAATCAACCACCACTTCAAACATCATTTAAATGCTCCTTTTAAATAACTTTCGAGCAGGTTGATAAATAGTGGCGACAAAATCATTAGCGGGCCCGTGGCCTAGCCAGGATAGGGCGGCAAGTGAAAAATCACCCGCAAGCGTCCTAAGCTGTAGATCGTGGGTTCGAATCCCACCGGGCCCGCCTTTAAGCAAATCCCGCGCACGCGCCACGTTGAGCTCAAGAAAAATTTGGAGCGAACCGCCAAACTTGCACGGTGGCTTGAAAGGCTAAACCAGTTTAGTGTCTGTAAGCATGAAAAAATAAAGTAACCCCGCCACGGGATTTCCAAACTTCTGGGACCAGCACGCCCATGTCACTTTATATTCACGCGCTCTCCCGCTGGCCCGCGCTCCTCAACCCTCTTCAGAGTAATATCAAGCAGCCCGTTGATGTAGCTCGCGTCCGCGCTCTTGGGATCGACCTTACCAGGTAGCTCTATCTCCTTATGGTACTTGATCTCACCGCGCTCGGCGGAAACGGTGAGTCTATCCTCGGTGACGCGCAGGTCGATGTCCTCCTTTCTCACCCCGGGGAGCTCTATAGCCACCCTAATCTCCTCCTTAGAAGGAATCACCTCGACCAGCGGTTCCCGGTGCATGATGGGTGCTGGAAACGGCACTCCTTTCCTCAGGTTTCCAAAAGTTCTGATCTGGGGCTTGCCATCAGGCCCCACGGTCATGGAGTAGCCATAGATAATCGGCCCAAACATCCTCTCCACTGAGCCATCTGGCAGCTTTCTCTCCCTGAAGAACTCCCGCGGCATCATGGTTGAGAACTCCCGGAACATCTCCTCAATGGCCCGATCCAGCTCCCAGAAGAACCTAGAATAAGGCCGCCGGCGGAACCACTCCTCGAACCAGTCCATTAAGCCACCCCCAATATTATTTTGCCATCAATTCTAAAAAATAATGTTGGCTCTAGGAAATCATGAATGCATAGCCCATTCACATCTTTTTAGCACGTTTAAAGGTATTTTTTCCCGCCACTTCTCCAAGAAAGTAAGGTCCTGGTTCTTGTCCCTCATCTCGTCAGGCAGCATGTGGGGAACTCCTACCAGAACTGGATACCATCTTGAGCATTTTGGGCAAATGATCACGCCCTCCTCGATCTCTCGACTTTCCCTGAAGCTGTAGAGTTCCAGCGGGTGCGCCTTGCAGACGGGGCAGGCCAGCAGATCCATGAGTTCCCTTCTCATTATTTTCATCATGACTGCAACTGATGAATAAAAATGATTTACGGACTTAATGGACCAAACGGTTATTTTCCTAGAACCGCTGTTTTCACAAAAACCCTTTAGTGAGATCAACGAGCAAGCTAAATTTAAGGGATGATTGAATCACCACCTACACCTCCCGTCGTGTCTCAGACAACGGAATTATCACTAAAGACCTTACACCATCCAAATAACTCGAACGTTTGACAACAGTTATCGCCGGTTCAGTTCTCAGCATCATCTGCCCGCGAACTTTCCTTCTTCTCTAAATCTCCATCCCTAGATCCGGAACCAATTACATGGTTCCGCGTCTGATTGAGGGCAGAGTTTAGCATTCGATGAGTTCATCCATCCCTCCGTCGCTCAGTCCGTACAGCAAATCCCGGACTCAAATCCCTCACTAGGTAAAAAAGCCTCGTCAGCCCTTCCCAGCTCGGCATTATGCTGAGCCGGCCTAAAATCCGCTTCAGCCTGCCCTTCCTGAAGAGGTTGTGCATGAAGTTGTACACTTGGAAGAACTGGTCCCCCAGTTCGAGGTTCTTGACGCCCCGCATGGAACGGACCTTCGGGGCGAGCGTCGAGTGGTAGCGTTCAATCCTGTTGTTGCTCAACAACACGGCGCCCTTGCCGTGTGGGTAGAGCTTCCCCTCGAAGTGGGCACGGACGTGCCTGGTGCGCCTGCCGAGCACGTTCACGCCCCGATCGTAGATGAAACAGTCGTCGCTCACCACGAAGTCCGGGGAAAACCCGGCCGCATCCCTTGCCCTCCTCAGGGCTTCCCTGGCGGCCTCGGTGCTTCGCTCCGGGGCCAGGTAGCTGGCAACGACGTTGCTCCTAGAATCGAGGACGGTTATCTGGTAGGCCCATTTCCTCCGCCCGCGCTTGTACTTCTCCGACGGGGCGCGGTCGTGGGGCGTGAACTTCTCGTCGACATGCCATACCTTGGAGAACCGCACCTTGTACCTCCCGAGGATGCGCCTTGCCGCCGGCCCGAACCGCTTGGGCCAGCGCTCGATCTGGCGGGCCGAGGCCTCGATGCCGAACAGTTCGAGGATCTCCTCGACTTGGTAGCTCGATAGCGGGTATTTGACGTAGAGCACTGTGGCCATCAGGACATCCCGCTCGGGCTTGTGCAGCCAGTGGTAGGGCGTTCCCGCCCGTTCATCGAACTTCTTGCCGCAGGACGGGCACACGTAGCGCTGCCGACCCGTGCGGCTAACTCCATTTTTCCAAGAGCCTGCTCCGCAGGCGGGGCATTTGGGGTTTGATTTGGGGCTCATCAAATCATCTCCAGGGGATTTCGCCCCACCGCCCCCGGCCAGCCAATTTAAATCTGACTTATGCCCTTAAAATGTCGCAGAACCAATTACATACAAATTTTTAAAATCTAAGGAAAAGAAATTTCATCGCCGCGCCTGCCATGTGCCTGAAGAGCCGATGGCAATGGTTCAGGTACCACCGGGCGCGGGACATCACTTGTTAGCTCCGGTAGCCAACGAGAGGATACATGAGCACATGATATCGTCCCGTCCCATCCCTATTGGAGGCTATACCCTACCTCCCAAATCTTTCCCGATTCTCTGACCTATTTGGGGATGATGTGAGCTCGCAACCACTAACGGGCACACAATCGGTGTTCCTGGAGCACTAGCACTTCGGATGTCTGATTGTCGATGCGTGGAATCAGCTGAAGGATTCTCATGGGCTGCCGTTGGTTGGGTCTTTTCTAGATTTGGTGCTGATCTCGCAAGTTCATTTTCCAATTCCTCAAGAGTCCTAATGTAGAATCTCATGAGCTTCTTGCTGTGTATCAACCATATTTTCCTCCTAAACAGTTTCCAAATTGGCTCCTTAACGCATCTCAACCCCTTTAAACAGAGGTATATCTAAAAACTTCAATCCCGAACCGCCATTTTTTAAGCGCTGAAGAATATCAAATGTCGTGAACCTGGAGGGAGAAGCTTTGCCGAGTTCTAAGGAATATGCAAAAAGGTTGGCTAAGGGGAGCGCCGTAGTTTTCGTAGCGCTAGTAATCTCGGGCCTCGTCGGCTTTTTGCTTCGGATGTTTCTGACACGCACTCTGAGCGTCGAGGAGTACGGATTGTTCTACGCCATCTTCGCCCTCGTGAGCTTCTTCGCCCTCTTCCGCGATCTCGGACTCAACTCGGCGCTTGTGAAGTACATCCCAGAGTTCCAAGTGCGCAGGGATTTCAAAGCTATAAAGTCATCGATAACCTTCGTTATGCTCTTTCAGGCGGTCTTCGCTTTTCTGGTTGCGGCAATACTCTTTGCATTTTCTGGTCGATTAGCGCTTGTGTTTTTCAGAAGCGAGGCAGCGGTTCTTCCCCTACAAATCCTGTCAGTCTGGTCCTTCACGATGGTCTTTTACAGCGTCATTCGCAGCGCCTTCCAAGGCTTCCAAAACATGCCGGCCTTTGCGGGAATGGAGTTCTCCTGGATAACACTCGTCTTCATTTCAGCAGTTCTGTTCGTCGGCGTTCTTGGCCAAGGCATCGGTGGTGTTGCTTTCGCTTACTTGGTCGCGACGTTGGTGATGATCGTTTTCGGTCTAACGCATCTGGGCCGACGGTACACACAGATTTCTAAAAAGAGGGCTTCTGTCACAAAATCTCTCGTCAAAAAGCTTTTCGTCTTTGCTCTTCCAGTCTTCATAGGCGGTCTAGGCGGAATTATTTTGGGATATACGGATACTCTCATGATCACTGCTTTCCGCGGTCTCACTCAGGTTGCCCTCTACCAAGCAGCACAACCGATAACTAATATGCTGTGGACGCTTGTGGGAACTCTGACCACGGTTTTCTTCCCAATGGTCTCAGAACTCTGGGCAAAGCAGAAACAAAAGTTCTTAAATAGCGCCTTGCAGTTTCTGATTAAATTTTCCTTCATCCTCATAATCCCGGCTGTGCATTTGCTCGTGGCCTTCCCAGAAATAATCCTTCGTTTGTTGTTCGGCGACAGCTACTTAGCAGCTGCAACCGTGCTCCAAATACTCGGCGGCGTCACGCTTCTCTACGCTCCTTTCACGATTATGACCTGCGCCATAGGGGGAATAGGCGCACCCCTGATAAACACTAAGGTAGTTGTGGTGATGGCCTGCCTAAACTTTTTTGGTAACCTGCTGCTGATTCCCTCTTATGGCATCGAGGGAGCAGCGGTTGCAACTTTTTGCGCCACTTTAGCCGGATTGGTTTTATCATCTTACTATTTAAGAAAAATCCTCAAACTGAACCTACCAATCCTTCCCCTGTTTAAAACGGTGGCTGGAGGGATGCTTACTTTAATTTTTATCTTCGTGTT
>JACIWF010000010.1 GCA_014361095.1 Hadesarchaea archaeon
GTGGCTTGCCGAAGGAGGGAAAAACCGCTGAGGCCAAGGCCCCTTCAGCCTAAGAGGTAACCGGATAATGGAGATGAGTAAATATGGGTGAGAAGGTTAAAGCCGCAAAATCGAAGCTCTACAAGCTGGACGGAAAAACGGTGAAGCGTCAGAGACCACAATGTCCGCGATGTGGTCCAGGTGTTTTCATGGCTGACCACAAAAACAGATGGTCCTGTGGCAAATGCGGTTACACAGATTTTAAGAAGTGATTTCAACCTTTGTGCCAAGAACTTCCGCGGCTAGCTTTTGCAGATTATTCCTTTTAGAGGCCAGCTCGTCCAGCATCAGTTTAGTCTTAAGTTCGAGTTCCCTAATCTCCTCCAGTAGTTTGACCCGCTCCTGTTCCAGACTTTTTATCAGGTTTTCAAGTTTAGTGGCTTGATCCAGCACCGGGCTTTCTGATTCCGTTTTTTTGACTTCAACGGCCTCTTCCAGGCGAGTTAAATTGTTTTTGATGCTTCTCAGTTTCAAAGGCAGTGAATTGGCTGCGGATTCTAGGTTTTTTATCTCCCGTCTGTCCAGGTTTATCTTGTTTGATTTTGCGAGCTCAACGGTTTCCTGAAGAAGTCTATCAAAATTGGTTAGATTTTCTTCCGAGGAAATTACCTCCAATGGTTCATTTATGCTCTTTTTTAAAACTCTCTGGATTTCAGGGATCATTTGACATCTGCCTTCATTTACCATCTTTTCCAGCTTTCGGAAAGGCCGGTTAAACTCAGAGATTAGGCCCTTGGCGGTGTCCAACATGTTGCTGATCTCGAGCCGTAATTTCTCAAGTTCTTCAATCGATTCCCTTGCTCTTTTAAATTCAGGACTTTTTTTCAACCCAGCGAGTTGAGCTGTTTTTTCGTTGATATCGTTCTCAATTTTTCTGACGGAGTCTTGCAAAGAGGCGATATTTTCCCTTGTTTTTTCCACACCCTCACATATTTGCTGATAAGCTGAAATTTCTGAAATAACTCCATCTATAGCTTTTATTTCTCCGATTATTCTGACAAGAGTTGATTGTGTTTGGGTGGTAAGCTCATGTAGTTTACGCAAGTGGAACTCGAATTCAGAATATCTTTTTCCAAACACGGCTCTTACATAGCGTCCGTGGGATTTCATAGCATCGGCGATGATGTCCATCGCTTTGGAAATTCTTTCATTGAACCTCGGCAGAGAATCGGCCGTGAACTCTTGCGGGCACTCCATGCTGACGAGAGCCCTTGAGATTTTTTCATAAAATAGTTTTCTGGCTTCAGCGGCTGTTTTCATCAGACCATGGTGGACATCTTCCTCTGGTTCTGATTTAGATATCTCCTTCAAAGTTACTGAGAGCGCAGCACAGACTTTGTTGATCTCCCCCGCCGAGGCGGCTAGTTGAGGCCTGCAGTTTTCGATTTTTTCTTCCCTTGCTTTCATGAGTCGATCTCGCAGAGAAGCCAGGGTTAAACTTTCTATCTTTAGTTCAGGCGGCGGTGGTCGTTTGAAAATTTTTCTTAAGAACATTGATTAGAATTATCATTAAATGTTTTTTAGTTTATTGTGGCTCAAACCCCCACGCATGAATGATCAATTGTCAACGCTTTGAACCTCAATTTTGCAACTTGCACTACCCGTGCAATTAATTTTTAGCGATCTGCCTTGATTTGTTTGATCGAAAAGCGACATAAGTTGAATTTTTAAATCCATATAAACAACGAAAAAGTTAAATCTTATCTTTCGAAAGTCTTAAACATGAATCTTCTAGTGCCGAAAAACATGCGCTTTGAATGCCAGCGATGTGCCAGATGCTGTGGCGACACATCGCATCGCGGCAGAAATCTTCTTCTGACAAAAAGTGAAGTTGAGGAGATATCCGAAAGGACAGGATTAAATCCGCTTTCCTTTGCAACGCCAATTTCAAATAAAGGAATTTATCAATACAAGATGAAAAAGAGGGCTGGCAAGTGTATTTTTCTGGATGGTAAAGCATGCAGGATTTATGATATCCGTCCCTTGATCTGTCGTTTTTATCCTTTTTCGGTCTGTAAGAAAGACAAAAAATATGTGTTCAATTTTGCTGAGGATTGCCCTGGCATCGGCTTGGGCGAGGTCCTGTCTGAAGATGTTTTTGAGGATCTAGTCACCGAGGCGCAGTTTAAATTAAAGACGAGCTGAATTATATTATTGGTGATTCAAATGAGGGAGGCCACCATCTACATTGAAGAAGATGAGGATGAGTTCGACAGCGAGGAAGATCTTTCCCTGGAGATCAAGAGAAGCGTGGTCGAGTTCGTCGTTAAAAGATTCGGATTGTATAGCCCGGGAGACATTGCCAAGGCGTTAAACTGGAAGGTTAGAGAGGTCAACCAGGTTCTGAAGCATCTGGAATGCGCAGGAAGGATTAAGCGCGAAAAGCTGGGCAGGACGATCATTTGGACCCCTGTTGAGGATCGCCATGTGAGTCCAATGTATTACTAGCGTCTCCCCGGATTGGCTGATCGGTCCTAGTAGCTCGGGTGCCATCTAAACTTATATTTTGTCACAGGGATTTCTAAGTGGTAGCATGGTTCACATGGTTGAAATTGGACAAAAGAAGGCAGTTTCTAGATTGGCTCGAGCCAGCGGTTTCATCCGTCTCAAAGAGGAAACCATCAGAAGGATAGAAGCAAAGGATGTGCCGAAGGGAGACGTGTTCGCGGTTGCACAGACGGCGGCAATAATGGCAGTGAAAAGAACCACAGAGCTGATACCTCTCACCCACCCCATCCCGATAACGGGCGTGGACGTGGACCTTAAAATCGAAGATAAGGGAATCCGCGTTGAAGTGGAGGTAAGGAGCACTGGCCAGACCGGGGTTGAGATGGAGGCATTAGCTGGAGTGACCGGAGCACTTCTGACTGTCTGGGATATGGTGAAGGGTTTGGAGAAGGATGAGTCCGGACAGTATCCGAACACATGTATAGAAGAGATCCGGGTGCTCAAGAAGGTGAAAAGTTGAGTTTTGAGGAACACAGAAAAAAGGCACCGAAAAAGCTCATGATCGCGGTGTTGGTGGTCAGTGACAGCAGATCGGCTGCGATGGCAAGGGGTTTGGATGAGGACATCTCTGGTAAGCTCATCGTTCAAAAAGCTCGTGAGGCAGGCCACAGAGCGCTGAGGACGATAGTCCCTGATGAAAAAGTAAAGATTCGACAGGCGGTGAAGGGTTTTGTGGCCGATGACAGAATCGATGCGATAATAATCACCGGCGGAACGGGCGTTGCTAGAAGGGACGTGACCATTGAAACAGTAGCTCCACTTTACGAGAAGGAACTCCCTGGTTTTGGAGAGATACTTCGCAGGATTGGTTACGATATGGTGGGGACGCCAGCTCTGCTGACCCGCGCCTCTGCAGGCATAATCAAAGGAAAACCTGTTTTCTGCCTTCCAGGTGCCCCCAACGCCGTTGAAATTGGCATGGGTTTAATCCTTCCCGAGCTGGGTCACATCGTCAAGCATGCGCGTGAATGAAATGTCAGTTAGAATGCGAGGTTTTTCCCAGTACATCAGGCTTTCTGAGGCACTTAAGATAATACTCTCCAGGATCCAACGACTAAACTCAGAAAAAGTGTCGTTAGAAAATGGTTTGGGTAGGGTCCTTGCTGAAGATGTGGTTTCTAGTGTTAATGTTCCTCCATTCGACCGCTCCGCCGTGGATGGATATGCGGTCAGGGCCAGTGATACCTTTGGTGCCACCGTGCAGAAGCCCGTGGAACTGCGCGTGGTTGGTTCCGTTGAGATTGGCTTTCCGCCCAAGCTTTGCCTGAAAAAAGGTGAAGCGGCGAAGGTAATGACAGGTGCCATGATGCCGAGGGGATCCGATGCCGCGGTGATGATTGAGAATACCAAGCTGGAGGGCACTAAGCTCAAGGTTTTTGCTCCGGTGACTCCGGGTAAAAATGTCTCGGCTCTGGGTGAGGATGTTCGGGCTGGCGAGGTAGTTTTGAAGTGCGGTCAGCAGCTGCGGCCCCAGGAGATAGGGCTGTTGGCGGCGATTGGCAGGTTAAAAATAGAGGTCTTTAGAAGGCCGGTCGTGGGAATCTTGGCCACAGGAGGCGAGCTTGTAGAGCCGGGAAAGAAACCGGCACCGGCGAAGTTAGTCAACGCAAATACCCATTCTTTGTCCGCATACGTGCGAAGTTGTGGCGGGGTGCCAAAAATATTAGGCATAGCCCCAGATGATAGGGACGTTATCAAGAAAGCTCTGCTTAAGGGAGCAGTTAATGATATGGTCGTGGTTTCCGGGGGCAGCTCTGTCGGTGAGAAGGATCTAGTCCCTGATGTGATCGCCGAGATCGGTGAATTGCTCCTTCACGGAGTGGCAATTCGACCTGGAAGCCCCTCTGGTTTCGGTGTGGTCAAGGAAAAACCCGTTTTTGCTCTTTCAGGTTTTCCGGCGGCAGCACTGGTAGGATTTGAATTGTTGGTTAGGCCGGCCATGCTGGCAATGCAAGGCTTGCCTCCCAGTTATGGTCGTTGCCGTGTCCAGGCCAAACTGGCGCGCAAGATAAGTTCATCTTTGGGCAGGCTTGAGGTGGTGAGGGTAAGCTTGAGGCGTGAGGGAAGGAAGTTTATCGCAGAGCCGATAGCGATAACCGGCTCCAGTGCCTTTACCTCAATGACGAAGGCAGATGGTTTTATCATGGTCCCGGAAAATGTTGAGAGGCTTGAAGCAGGACAAACAGTCGAGGTAGTGCTGTATTCTTGAATTTAAGTGAGCGGCTTAAGCTCCGGCAAGGATTGAAAGATGAAACCAGCAGTGTTTTCTAGTTCCCACCATGGCAGCATCCGGTAAAAAATGAGATAATCACCGAACTGAACTTTCCAGGCAGGATAGGTTGATACCCTTGTCGTTACCGCTGAAGCTTCTATCCTGGCGTCCGAGGGTACGGTCACGATTGAGTTGTCGCTCACCCGGCTCCATGTTCTAGATCTGAGGTGTTTGAGAACTGCCTCGGGAGAATATAACCATCCAGCCAGATAGGCATTTTCTGGCGAGGGGCAAACCGTCCAGTTAAAATTGTCCCCAACCGCAGCGATTTCCAAGGACGTAACGGACCACCAGTTCTCAATTGCTCCAACCTTGGTCTGATTTTCCACACCGGTTACGCGCATGATGATATTTTCCAAACCTTTTCCCAATTTTACCATTATTGAATTTTCACCTTCCTTGGCGAATGATAAAACAACTAAATTTTCTCCGGGGTACAGCCCCCTCGCGTTAAAATAGGCTGCAACGATGGCAGCAGCTTCTCTAGGTGATTGTTTGGAGAAGTGGTAGAACTGGGGTGGCTCAGCAGCTGTAATTTGGATAATTTTCTCTTCCTTGGCCGCAATGGGCGAGGCACTGACGGTAATTGTATCACCGCTGGACATGAAAAAAATCCGACCACCGGGTGTGAAGTTATCGTTTTCAACAGTGATGGTGGAATTAACTAGAGCTGAATAGGAGGATCCAGATCTTCTGCCCGCTGTGATGCTCACCACAAAAATACAGTTCTCCTTTATGCTGACGGAGTAGGTGCTGCCCCCCAGATCACTGGGAAGATTGACAGAGTGCAGACCTCCCGATAGTGAGTCAAAGGCGGTTTTGGCGAGTTCATTCGCGAGCAGTTCCGCCTGTTGGTCAACCAAGGTGTTTAGTTGCTGATCATAGATGAAGATGAACAAGGTTGCGAAGAGCATCGCCATTATCGCTCCATATAATATTATCAGCGCAAGGTTGTGGGCACCTTTTGCCTCAAGTTGTGCTGACATAGACACCATCCTCAAAGCGACGAATGATCAGGGTTAACTTCTGCCCGCTGTAAACCTGACCGCTGACAGAAATCCCCACGGGGAAACTCTTTGAGCCGCCGCCAATTTTTATTGAGACGGCATTGTCGGAAAATCTCAGTTCGCAGCCGTCCGGCACGAAGATTTCCATATAATCGGTTGTGCCCACGTCCTGCTTTGCCATCGTCTTGATCCTCTCGG
This sequence comes from Hadesarchaea archaeon, assembly GCA_014361095.1. Lineage (GTDB taxonomy): Archaea > Hadarchaeota > Hadarchaeia > Hadarchaeales > Hadarchaeaceae > Hadarchaeum. The sequence continues at coordinate 6,025 of JACIWF010000010.1, forward strand.
CCAAAAGTTCAGCCCTTGATTCAAATTCCCTCTCAGCAGCACCCTGTTGGTAGTTAAGATACATGGCAAAGCCGAAGCCGATGAAAATGATAGCGAGAACGGCCATGGCCAGGTAATCTAGGGCCCCCATACAATCAAAGTTAATCTGGTCAGAGGTTCTAAAAGGATTAATTGTGACTTAATCTGGCAACTTCTGGGGACGGAGCTAATGATTTTATCTGGAACCTTTCCTGCGGGAAGAGATTTGGAAAAAGCTAAATCTCAATTTTCAGGATATCCACCGCCCGTCAGAATTAACTGCCATTTTAACACAGGCCGGTTGAAATAAAAATAAGCTGAAGAATCTATTTTGTGGGGAAAACGATGGAGGCTTTTGAGGCCATCAGGGCGCGTCGATCCGTCCGAAGTTACTTGCCCAAGCCAGTGCCGGAGGATAAAATTAAAAAAATTCTAGAGGCCGCCCGTTTAGCTCCTTCGGCGAAAAATGTACAACCCTGGTATTTCGTTGTAGTGACCGATGCCGAGAAGAGGAAAAAGATCGCCAGAAGCGGCAGGTTTGCCGGGTTTCTAAAGGAGGCACCAGTAGTGATAGTTGGTTGTGGTGATGTCAAGTCATCACCCAAGTGGTATATGGTAGATGTTTCCATCGCGATGCAAAATATGGTCATAGCGGCCACGGCGGAAGGGCTGGGGACCTGCTGGGTCGGCAGCTTTGATGAAGCTTTGGTGAAGGAGATTTTGAAGATCCTGGAACAATATAAAGTAGTTGCGCTACTTGCGGTCGGATATCCACGTAAGAAATTCGACCTGATGTCAAAGTTGCTTCACCTGGCTCGCAGGAAAAAACGCCTGGAGCAAATAGTAGGGTTTGAGGAATTTCGGGGCTGATTTGACTTAATGGGTGGGCGATTTAGCTGCCATCTTCTTTGTCCACCCAGGCATATTTTCGCTGCAAGGTCTTGGGATAATACTTTCTCCAATCGTATGAGACCCTTTTAGCCCAGTTAACGAAGGCCCGCGGATCTATGTAGCTCTTGAGGGAGGTTCCTAAGTTGTAGTCCCTTGTCGCGGTCGCAAGCTCCACCTTCAGCTTGGCCTCTTTTATCTTTTCCTTTAGTCTTTTTATCTGCCGTGACCGTGCCGCCGTTTTTGGTTTTTTCTTAACCTCTTCCAGCTTTGCCTCGAGTTTTTTGACCCTTTCCTTCTTTTTTTCTAGCGAGGCCTCCCAGTTTTTCGGAAGTTTCCTTTTATGGTTGCAGGTGATAGCAGCCTCAAGGTTTGCGATGGTGGCCACATATTTCTTTTTAAACTCAGGATCTTCTGGCTTCACCTTGCTTTTATCCAGATATTCCCTGACTACTTTGGTGGCATGATAGGTTCGGAAAATCTTGGCCGTTAGCCATGGGGCCACCTCGCCCAGAAAATCGTTTACCATCTCCGAACGGATGCCGTCGAAAATTGGTTTGTCCGGTCCGTTGATGAAAGATTTTAGGTTCTTGATCACGATCTGCGGCGGTTTGATTCTCTTTGTCCATCTCACGGCATCCTTTCCCAAAAAATCGAATTTCACGGTATCGGAATCCTCGAACTGCACATGGCAGCCGCGAAGGGTCGTGGCGCCAACAGTATCCGCTTCATCCTCGTCTTTTTCGTCACCCACTCTCATTTTCAACGTGTCGATCAGGTAGGCCACCGTAGCTAGCTTGCGGCGCATGATGTTATCTGAGTTAAGGTTCTCATCTATGTGTTTTCGGACCTTGTCGATGATTTTCTCGAGATCATTTGCCTTGTCAAACTTATCTTTCTCTCGCTCCTGTTTGAAAAAGGCGCTGTCAGCCACCCAGACGTATTTTAGCTCTCCTGTTAATTTATCCCTCCATTTGGCAATCCACAGCGATTCGGGTTCAAAGACTCTGCCACCCCAGCTATGGCCCGGTGGAGTCGGTGGCGTGGGCGCATCTTCTGAGAGATTGAGTATAATGTCCTCGTAGTTAACTCGTGGCTTCCATCTTCCCCGCAGCGGGTGCGAGCCGCGTCCCATGAATATACAGGGGGGCTCTACGGTGTAGTTGGCGATTTCCACCAATTGCCCATTTACCTCAGCGTAGCCGTACTTTTGTTTGTTTTCTTCCCTAATTTTCTTTCTGACTTCGGCAAGCTTCTTCTTTTCTTCGCGGCTCATGCTTTCCTTTTTCGCTTTTTCTTTCTCGACCCAGTCGATAATTTCGGAAAAGTCAAAATCCTCAATAGGCACCGGCTCTTCTAGGCCCAAAGCTTTCGAGAAATCGGCGCCGAAGTTTTTCGCAAAAACGGGGTCTTTCACATAGTCGGTTCCCAGTTTTTTGACCCAGGCTACGGCCATTTCCTCTTGCTCAGGGGTTAGCTTTATCGTTCTTCCCTTCAACTTGATGGAAAATCCCTTCGGTTCATACTCTGGGATGATAACTCCGTTGTGCCTCAGCCTTTCTATTCTGAACTGCGGCGCCATATTATCAACTTATCTTAAAACACTTTTGAGGTATAAAAAACTGATTTTGGATTTTGATTTAAATTTGGCGAACATCTCTCTATTTATAGTTAGAGACCGCAGGATAGTCAGGCATGCATATGAATCAACAAGAGGAAATGGCTCCGGCACAAGTGGTGAAAGTAAAAGAACTTACGCCGCAGTCACGTCGAGTAAATCTAACAGTTAAAGTGCTCAGCGTTGGAGAGCCCAAGGAAATACCGAATAGGTTCGGTGGAGAGCCGAGGAAGGTCGCTGACGCCCGGGTAGGCGACGAGACGGCAACGATTTTGCTCTCGCTTTGGCAGGAGCAGATAGGTGCTGTGTCTGAAGGGGAGGTTTTGTCGATAGAAAACGGCTATGTTTCACTGGTACAGGGGCACATGCGCCTTAACGTGGGTAAGTATGGGAAGATGACGAAGACAGACCAGGAGATAAAAGAGGTTAACTCTGAGGTGGACCTTAGCGCGGCAGAGTACCCGCAGGAGCGCAGGCCATTTAGACCGAGACACACTGGCTATCGTAGCCGTTACAGCGGCAGAAGGAGATTCTGAATAATTCAGGGCAAATTTTGTTAACTCTTGGTAACGAAAACAGTTTAGAAGACATCAACTCTTCCATCACCACTTACGAAGATGATAAAATCTTTGAGCGCCTTTCTGCGCCTAAGGCCCGAAGTTCCGAGAAATTTTGTTATCAACCTCACGACTTCGGAGTAGTCAATGGATATCTTGATTTTCTTTAAGTCGGCTTCATGAAATACCTTCTCCGAAATTTCATATATATTGCTCCCGGCTTTGGCTTCTATCTTTATCGGCCAATCTATCATTTCAACCAGCTTCAGCGTGTTTCTGGATTTTTTGATATTTTCCTCGGCCGTTTTGGCTATGGAGCTGACGTTGGCCCTGCTCGTGTGCAATTCTTTGGCAATCTCGCTGAGGCTTTTACCAGCAATTCTCATTTTAAGAATTTCAAGTTGCTTTTCGGTAAGATGGGTTGTTTTTGGGTCAATCATTTCCGACTCTCATAATATCGTTCTTTAATCCCTTTTTATAATATTTTGTTTAGGCTCCTTGTAAGATCAAGGTTTTAATTGATTTCCATCAGAGATGATACTGTGATCGGCGCAGTCATTTTGGGGGCAGGCGAATCAAGGCGGATGGGGACCCAGAAACTGCTTCTTGAGATAAGTGGAAAACCGATGCTGGAATGGGTGATAAACTCCTTTAAGGGAGTTGTGGATGAAATTGTTGTCGTCTTGGGCCACAATCCAGATGTCATCATTCCGCTTCTGGAGAGGCTGGGCGTGAAATGGACGGTTAACGCCGACTATTTTGATGGTATGGTAACGTCGGTAAAAAAAGGCCTGGAAATTCTAAAAGAATTTGATGCTGTTTTTGTGGCCTTGGGAGATCAGCCACTGATCGAGGTCGACTTCCTGAAAAAGGCGATAGAAACATGGAAAAGCGGCGCCAAGATCGTTTGTCCGATTTTCAAGGGCAAGAAGGGACACCCCGTCTTGTTTGATCGAAGCTTGTTTGATGAAATCTTGGCTCTCGGTAAAGATCAGTTTTTAAGGGACGTTATCCATCGACACAGAGAGGATCTTAGGACTATAGAGGCTGGAGAATGGTCAATCACTGACATCGATACTCCGGAGGGACTGGAAGCCTTCAAAAGGAAATTTTAAGGCTGCCACCGGAGGCGTTGGGTTTTCGACGTTCCTTTATTATTTCCGCCATTATGCTGACGGCGATCTCTTCGGGAGTTTCGGCACCTATGTCGAGTCCCACCGGCGTGTGCACCTTTTTAACTTTGTCCTCAGCCACGCCTTCTTCAATTAATTTTTTTAGAGTTACAGCGGCCTTTCTCTTGCTTCCGACCATTCCGATGTAGGCCGCGTTGTAATTGATCACGGCTTTGAGGGCATCCTCGTCATATTTATGTCCCGTGGCGATGACGATGTAGGTCTGGGGGTTGATCGCAGTCTTTTTTATCCCCTTCTCCACAGGTTCTGGGATTACTTCAATATATTCGGGGAAGTTCTCTTTTTTTGCGGCTGGGTCGATAACAGTGACAGCAAAGCCAACATCGTGGCCTAGCTTTGCCAGTTGCGCCCCGATGTTCCCTCCGCCGATGATTAACAGCTTAGGGGTGGGGGTGATGACTTCAATGTACACCTCAGCCATCCCGCCGCACTTCATCCCGATGCCGCCCAACTCTTCCTCCCTCAATGCTACGGTGAATGTTTTCGGTTTGCCCTCCTTCAGGGCCTCAAGGGCTTCAGCCACTGCTCCGGCTTCTACACAGTCTCCACCAATAGTCCCAAAGGTTCTGCCATCCGGTAAGACGATCATCTTGGCCCCAGCCTTTCTCGGCGTTGAGCCTTCAGTTCTAACTATAGTCACGATTGCGAATGTCTCGCCCCTTTCCAGAAGTTCATTGATTTTTTTAAAAATTTTCTCCGACATAGTTTCAAATTTAGTTTTCCAGTAGATTATTAATCATTTGCCGTTTACCGGCTAGATTTTCCTCTTGGCGACCCCACGCATGTATCCGCCGTGCAGGACGTGAACATCCATTATGGTGTAAAAGGCCTTTTTGTCGTTGGCTTCCAGGGTTTTTAAAAATTGGTGGGTGTCCCTTCTCCTCAGGACGGTGTTATAAACGAATTCAGTTCCCCTCAATCCCTCTCCTTTTACCACAGTCACTCCAAATCCCTTTTTTCTGAGAATATCGGCGAGCTTCGTTCGTTTTTGGCTGGGGACTACGTAGGCGAAGCAATAACCCATCGCGATTTTCTCCTCCAGATAACTGCCGAGATAGTTTCCGGAGGCGAAGCCAAAGGCGAAGGCAACGATGTAGTACCACCGATCCAGCTGAGTTATTACCCGGCTCACGGCTAGCACCCAGACCATTATCTCAAAAAAAAGCCGAGAAGGCAGCTATTCCTCTCCTTCCCCTGATTAGGAGAATGGTGCGCAGAGTTCCCATTGAGACGTCCGTTAGCCGGGCCAAGAAGATCAGCAGTGTCCACAGAATAGCTTCTTCCATGGTTAAACCACCTGAAGTAGTTTTAATATCTGATGGCTCTAGTGGGACAAACAGAAACACAGAGGCCGCACTCATAGCATCTAGTAGCGTCAACCTTTGCCACCCTGCCGATGACCCTGATAGCGTTGTAGGGGCAGTGCCTTTCACAGAGCCCGCAGGCAGTACATTTTGAAGCAATGACCTCGACTGGCTTTGGTGTCACGCGCAGAGGTTGCTCTGGAAGATGTCGCAGCGCTAAGCCCTTCATTTCGTCTATGGTGTTGTAGCCCTTTGCCTTCATGAACTTGACCATTTCATCGGCGATTATACCGTATATTTTATGTCCTCGGATAATCGCCGCCGTGCATAGCTGCACGGCAGAGGCTCCGGCCATGATGAACTCAATAACATCCCGCCCTGTAGTAATACCTCCAACACCGATTACTGGTATCTTGACCGCGCGGGCGATTTCAGCCACACACCGAACCGCCAGGGGTTTTATAGCCTGTCCTGATAGCCAGCCGTAACCGTGTGGACTTCCGAGCATTGGCATGGCGTTTTCTATCTCGATGGCGAGACATGGCCCAAGGGTGTTTATCGCAACAATACCGTCCGCACCGGCTTTTTCGGCAGCCTTGGCAAACTGACTGATATCGGGGACGTTGGGGCTAAGTTTGACGAATACCGGGATAGCTGCGGTCTCTTTGGCGGCCTTGGTGGCTTCCACCACCGGCGTCGGGTCGTTGCCCAAGTAGTGAGTGGAAACTTCCAGCGCATCAACACCTGCGGCGGCCACCTTTGGCGCAAGTTCTCTGATTTCATCGGCCTTGTAGCCGATGCTTGCTATCAGCGGCACCCCGGCCTGCTTGGCCTTCTTGTATTCGACCTTCAACCATTGTTCGGTTGGCAGGTCTGACCAGAGTTCAGCGTTCAGGATGCTGTCTTTTATCTTTACGATGCAGGGGCGGGGTACCTGCGCCGGGGTAACGCTGATGGTCTTGGCAACAAGGCCGCCCGCGCCACCTTCCGCTGCTTTGAGCATGCTGTCAGCGTCGCGGACGGTTGGCCCGGCCGCAGTCATAATTGGATTTTTGAATCTGATCCCGCAGATTTCAACGGAAAGATCCACCATCAAATCACCTCTTTCTTATAGCCCCCAACTTCTGCCAGAGCCTTTCGGCCGATTTTCTCGCAGTCTTAATTACTTCCTCCTCTTCCATTGATAGTATTTTTCTGTCCCGCATAAGTACATTGCCTCCGACGATGACAGTTTCGACATCGTTACCGCTGACGGTGTTAACAAGATGTCCGGTCACGCTTTCGGGGATTACCGGTGTCGGCGCTCTTTCCGGATTAATGATAATTATGTCTGCCAGTTTTCCGGGTTCAATGGAGCCAAGTTCGTTCTCAAGACCGTAAAGTTCCGCACCTCTGATGGTAGCCATCTCAAGGGCTTCCATCGCTGATATCGCTCGCGGATCTCTGAGCGCAACTTTATGCAAAAGAAAAGCCGCGCGGATATTTTCAAAGCCGTCAAAGATATAGCCGTCGTTTCCCAGCCCCACAGGGATGTTCATGGAAAGCATCTTCGGCACTGGCGCCACACCAACTGCGTTCAACATGTTGCTCATCGGGTTGTGCGCTACTTTGGCTTCAGTTTTTTTGATTATGGCCAGTTCATCATCGTTAACGTGCACGCAGTGGGCTAGGACGACATCTGGCCCGAGAACTTCAGCGTCATAAAGTCTTTCCACGGTCCTCTTTCCGTAGCGCTCGTAGTTGTGATATAGGTCGCACAGTCCCTCGGATGTGTGAACGGTCAACGGGACCTTATAGCGGCTAGCCAGCTCCCGGACATACTTAAAAAGCTCGTCGGAGACGGTGAAGGAGGCGTGAATGCTGAACATCCCATAAACTCGGTGCATTCTTTCCTTCTTGACTTTCAGAATAAATCTCTCGTTTTCCTTAGTTCCTCTGGCCCCTTCAGCGTGGGTGTGCCGTTCGGTCGCTTCGTAGGATATTATTCCCCTTATGCCCGACCGCTCAACCGCAGCCGCAATTCTGTCAAGAACTCCGGAGATGGCGTTGGGTCCGGAGAAGGTGTCCGCAAACAGCGTGGTTCCAGTTTTTATGAACTCGAGACAGGAGATCAGGGCGCTAGCGTAGGCGTCCTCCTTGTTCATGGCCTCATCCATGGGCCACCAGACTCTCTGAAGTATCTGGGAAAAGTCGGTTGGTGGCTCAATTTTCAGCGGGGCAGCCCGGAGCAGCATCCCGTAAAGGTGCGTGTGCGAGCAGACGAGACCGGGCATGACGATTTTTCCCCTTGCATCAATTACCTCCTCGGGCTTGTTTTTTCCGGAATGGCCCCGTTTGACGGAAACAATGCGCCCCTCGTCAACTGCTATTGAGCCATCAGCAATGATTCTTCGATCTTTATCCATCGTCACAATGAGACCGTTTTTAATCAAAAGTTCGACCATTCAACCCCTTAGTCAAATGGTTGTGGTAGGTTTAAACCTTAGTGAAGGAGCAACAGGCTAAAATATTCGGATGTTTTACTATCATAGGATAAAATGCCTGAGTTTTCGACAGCCACCATGGTGAAGCTGATAAAGAGAGCCGCCAAAGTTCGCGTCTCCAAAGACGCTGCTTTAGAGTTGAGCAGCGTGCTGGAGGATTATGCGCTGAGGGTGGCTATGGAGGCCATCAAACTCAGGGATCATCGCGGCGCCAAGACCCTGAGCAAAGAGGACGTAAAAGCGGCTGTTGCAGCGATACCGAGATAAGCTCCGGGTGTAATCTTGGCTGATTTGGTCCTTCGCAATGGAAAAATAGTTCTGCCCTCGGGAATAGTTGACGGAGAGATTTCCATTGAACATGGAAAGATAGGCCGGATCGCCGTCAGCGGTCTTCCCAAAGGAGATAAGGAGATAGATGTGGGGGGCAAGACAATAATACCAGGCGTCGTGGATGTTCACGTTCATTTTTATGATAAAAGATTTTCCAATCGGGAGGATTTCACCAGCGGTAGCTCAGCAGCAGCTGCCGGAGGAGTGACGACGGTAATTGTCATGCCTCTGGACACACCCATTCTTTCCATCCCGAGCATAGAGAAAGCTATAGAGTTAGGAAGTAAGTCCAGCATCGTTGATTTTTCTCTGCATGCAGGCAACATGAGTCCGGATTCAATAGGGAGCGTTCTGGAGATAGCCTCAGCGGGCATAAATTCATTTAAGGCATTTACCTGTGAGCCATATCAGATGGGCTACGATTACATTCAGGAGCTGATGTTTCGCGTTAGGTCGGTAGATGGAGTTACGGTGGTCCATGCCGAAGATCAGGAAATCCTCAGCAAAGATTTGGGACAGTTGAGGAAAAGGAAGGACCCGCTGGCACACGCGATGTCACGGACGAGTGAGGCGGAGAAAAGGGCAATAGAGAACGTAGTCGGTTTAACGGGGAGAACAGGATGTAAGACACACATCGCCCACGTCACCACAGGCGAGGGATGCGATGCCGTTGAAAAGGCGAAGGCGCGGGGAGCACCCGTAAGCGCCGAAACCTGTCCTCACTACTTGATTTTCACCAAGGAGGACATGGAGATTTGGGGACCCTACCTGAAGGTGAATCCATCGCTCAAGTCGGATAGCGATCGTGCCGCGCTCTGGCAGGCACTAAAAAGAGGGACCATCGATATAGTCTCTACCGATCATGCTCCAGCCACGAGAGAAGAGAAGGAGAAGGGATGGGCAGATATCTGGCAGGCGCCCGCGGGAGTCCCTGGAGTTGAGACCCTTTTGCCGATAATGCTCAGCGAGGGGGTTTCTAAGGGCAGGTTGACGTTGGAGCAGCTGGTAAATTGCATCTGCACCAAACCGGCAACCCTGTTTGGACTCTACCCCCGCAAAGGGGTTATTCAGGAGGGCGCCGACGCCGACCTGACAATTTTAGACCTTAACTGTGAAAAGAGGATATCTGCCGATGAACTCCACTACAAGGTGGGCTGGACGCCTTTTGAGGGCATGAGAGTTAAAGGGACCCCAGTGATGACTATCCTGAGAGGTTCGATAATTGCCGACGGTGGGGAGGTTATCCAGTCACCGGGTTACGGTCATTTTTTAGCCAGATGGGTTTAAATTGCGGAGTTTTCTGACAATTTTTCCCCAGTATCTCAAGATAACCACTGCCTCCGCCGCGTCTTCGAGCTGAGGATAAATCGGTAGCCTGGATTCGGAAATAATCTCTCTGAAGGCGGCATCAAAGCTGGCACAAAGCGCGACATCAACTATGGGTTTTTCTTTAGATTTCTTGGCGATTTCCGTGATCTTTCTGAGATCTTCGTGGCTGAAGCTGGTGGCCTTCATTGAATTAATCATCGCGATTCCATCTACTTCTTTTTCTGAAAGCAATAATTCAGCGACCCGTTTGTAGTCTTCATAATTGGCCATTTTCCCCAGATCGATAAAATTTGATATTTCGGCCCCTAGGTGCTGTTTCTTTATTTTTTCCAAAGTTACTGGTGATGGTTTGGCTAACACCATACCTTTTCTGGCGAGATATTTTTCAAAGAGTTCCGCGGGCCCGGAGACATTGGTGATGACGGCAATCCTCCCCCCAAAGAGAGGCGGCTGTCTTGCCAGCGCGGCAGCACCGTTCAGCATCTCTCGCATGTCTTGGACGAGGATACCGCCCGCCTGTTTCACCGCGGCTTCCAATATTGCCGCACTGGGAGACCCGCTGAGAACTATCACGGGCTTTTCAGCAGCGGCCTCGGCTAGGGCCCCGATGAACTTCCGGCCGTCTCTGGGTTTTCTCAAATAAACGCAAATGCATCTGGTTTCTTTATCCCCTGAAAGATAACTCAGGATGTCCGATTCATCGGTCCCGAAATTTTTATTCACACTAATCAATTTGCCGATTCCGGTTGTTGTTGCAAGACTAAGGATATTTTCGGCGACGCAACTGTCCTGAGAAATAAAGGCCACACTTCCAGCAGGAATCTGCCACCTTCCTGGAACGGCAATTAAACCACTCTTTGTGTTGATGACCCCGATTGATTCGGGCCCAATGATTGCCGCCTTTTTCCTCTTTGTCGCTTTAGCCAGTTCTTCCATCGGTCCGCCGGTCATTATTATTATGGCTTTCGGTTGCTTGGTGAGTAATTTGGGCAGTGTTTTGGTGAGTAGTTTTTCAGGCAGCAGGACAGCCCCCAAGTCCAGACCAGCCTTGACCTTGGCCACGTTTTTGTAGCTGCCCTCAATCTTGCCGCTGAGGTCGACTATGAAGACCTTTCCCTTTTCGTAACTGGAGACATTTTGCAGCAGCGAATGAAAAAGCTCCGAGTAAATCCTTTCTTCACCGGCCAGTTCTGAAGCTCCAACTATAAGGATCGATCTGGGCTCAAAAATTGGTTTGAGCTCGGCTGACATTACCTGCCCTCTCCAAGGACAATCCGAGCATCCACCGCCACTGCACCCTTTCCCTCGTTGAAGACGAAAACCGGGTTTAGGTCCATTTCAGCAATTTCCGGAAACTCATGGGCCAGCTGCCCCACTTTCTGGATGATGCTGGCGATTGCTCCAATATCTGCCGGAGGAGTACCTCTGAGCCCTGCCAACACTGGATATCCCTTAATTTCTTTAATCATTTCTACTGCCTCTTCAATGGAGAGTGGGGCGAGCCTGAAACTTATGTCTTTGAGCACCTCAACCCAAATTCCACCCAAGCCGAACATAACAGTAGCGCCGAAGGAGTGATCCTGTATCGCTCCAACAATGACCTCTCGGGCAGGGGGCAGATACTCTTGTATGCTCACCCCCAGTATTTTTGCGTCAGGTTTGTATTCCCGGGCATTTTTTATGATTTCATTGAAAGCCTGCCTCAGCTCCAGCTCTGAGTTTATCCCCACCATGACTCCCTTGGCATCGCTTTTGTGGATGATGTCGGGGGAGGCTATTTTTAACACCAGCGGGTAGTGAATTTCTCGAGCGATTCTAACCGCTTCCTCAACGTCCCTTGCCAGGGCGGTGCGGCTAACCGGTATTCCCCAAGCTTCAAGCAGGGACTTTGATTCTATTTCGGTGAGCTGCCGGCGATTTTCAGATTTGGCCGAATTTAAAATTTCCAATATTTTTTGCCTATTTGGCGTCAAGAGGATCACCGGAAATCAAAATTACTTAGCATCGACTCATATAAGTTTTTCAGTCAGCTCAGAATAAGAGCCCGGTGACGAGCAAACACTTTTAATATTGGCAGGTATTCTCTTACTTTTAGGTGTTTATGTGAGGTTACTGGCAGCAGCCGACTTTCATGGTAACTCGGGTGCCGAAAATAACCTCTCCAAACTGCTCAAGGAGAACTACGATTGCGTGGTTTTGATCGGGGACATCACCAATTTTGGCCCGCCGGAGGTGGCTGAGAGTCTGCTGGACTTGGTTAAGGAGTCCGGAACTCCCTGTTTCTGTGTGCCCGGTAACTGCGACCCCAAATCGATACTTCAGGTTCTTGAGAGAAAGGGCGTGAACCTTCATGGCAGGTGCGTTAAACTGGCTGAGTTCAACTTTCTGGGGATTGGTGGGTCAAATCTCACACCATTTAACACCCCGTTCGAGCTCACCGAAGCTGAAATTCAGGAGGAGATGGCCGCAGCCTCCTGTGGGGCGGCTGGGGAGTTGATTCTCGTCACCCACGCACCGCCACATGGTACCAAGGTTGATCGAATTAGGGAGGGGACGCATGTGGGCAGCAAGAGCATCCGCCAGTTTATTGAACAAAGGCAGCCACTGCTTTCCCTCTGTGCCCATGTCCATGAAGGCCGAGGAGTTGACCAGCTGGGCCGCACCCTCATCGTAAATCCGGGCCCGATGACCAAAGGGTTTGCCGCCGAGATTTTGATCGATGAGAGTAAGAGGGTCAACTTCCGTCTGCTTGAAATGAGGTAAAAATTTGAAATCACGGAGAAAATCCGGCCATTGCCCGAGGTGTGGTTCAATTAGATTGAAATGGGCCTCGGGTCTGCCTCAGCTTTGGTCCATTTACGATTGTCTTGAATGCGGTTATCGTGGCCCGCTTGTCATCGAGAACGGGGAACTGGCCAAGAAAATCAGAAAACGCTGGCTGAGAAAAAAGGGCAATCAGCCCTGAAAAGGCGATTTTTAGACCTCATTTTTTGCAGACAATTTCAAGATCTAAGACGATATGGTAGCACCTGGTGGCGTAGGATCGGATTCTTCTCGCTCCCAGCACCTTAACCTCGAACCCCCTTTTGGCGGCATTAGCTTTGACAAAATCTGTTGAAGGACCGAAGATGTCAGGTTCCTCCCCGTAGTCGTAGAAGTGGATGATGCCACCGGTCGGCTTCAGGGCCTTTAGGGCCACATCGAAAAAGTCACGGGAAAGCTCGGGCAGGGGCATGAGAACACGATCGGCTCTATCAGTCAGTTCCTTTTCGACCACTTCACGGGCATCGCCGAGAATGGCGACCACACGATCTCCAACTTTGTTAATTCGGATGTTTATTTGCATATATTCAAAGGCGTGTGGGTTAATGTCGATGGAGTAAATGAGTTTTGCTTTACTGTGTTTGGCGATGATGATGGAGTAGCTGCCGACACCAGCGAACAGGTTCACCACGATCTCCCCTGGTTTGACCTGTCTGGCCACCCGGAGCCTTTCAGTCGCCAGCCTCGGTGAAAAGTAGACTTTCGCCAGGTCAACCTTAAAAACACACCCCGACTCACGATAGCTGGTCTCCGTCCTGTTTTCCCCGGCGATTACCTCCAGCTCCCGCGTCCGAAATTCCCCTTTTACAGGGGACACCTGATTGAGGACCGTTCGTACGTTTTTTTGTACCTCCATAAGGGCCCTTCCAATGAGGTGCTTTTTTGGAAGCAGCGGCTCGGGCAGCTTGACGATGGCGATATCTCCGACGACGTCAAAGGCCCGAATCAGCTTTAACTCATCTTCAGAGAGATGGCCCCTCAGCCTTGCGCGCAGATCTCCAGCCATTTAGTCCCAAAGACAATTGCCGGGGCTAGAAAAAGAATTTGTTGTCAGCTTCGCCCGGGTTTTCTAGCCTTTTTCAGTTCCTAAAGGTGTAGCTTTATTTTATCGTTACAAGAGTATTATGGTCGGTATGGAATGTCCAAGTTTTGAGATCAAGGATTCTGGCCCGATTAAGGTGGCCGAGTTTGATTGCCACGGT
>JACIWF010000100.1 GCA_014361095.1 Hadesarchaea archaeon
ATTATTGTCCCTTTTATTTGGACAAATTTTAGAATTTACTTTTATGAAACCCGAGTGGGTTTTGGGATTTTATGCACTGAAAATTGGAGGGGAAACAATTGCTCCTTTTGTTATATCCTCTATCTTTTACTGGTTTCCAACATGGTTTATACCTTCATATATAATTCATAAATATCTTATCAAGAGTGGGGCTCCGTGAACGCTCCTCACTCCTTCGGAGTTCGTCGCCTCACCTTCGGTTCGGTCACTTAACAGCGGTTATGAGGAAAATCTGCACTTCGTTTGATTTTCCCAAATTTCAGCTACGCTGAAACTTCTCATAACCGCATATGTTATACCAACAATAAGTTTACAGAACCCTGTCGGGAGAACCTCAAAAACCGCAGCAGTCGGAGTTCGAGATTGGGATTTGTTTTTATAAGGAGGTAATTTTGTTTTAGAAGTGAGCGAGATGACGAAAACATACTATGTATACATATTGCGGAGCTTGAGGGATAATAACTTCTACACGGGACACACCGCCAACCTCAGGAAGCGATTGGCCCAGCACAACCGCGGCGATGTCCGGTCGACCAAGGCAAGGCGGCCGCTGGTCCTGATTTACTGGGAGGCCTTCAAGACAAGGAGCGAGGCGATGAAACGGGAGCGCAAAATCAAGTTGATGTGCCGTGAAGCCAAGCTGAAGCTGATCGAAAACTTCAGGCAATCAGGATAGGTTTTTAACATCCTTTTTTCTAGCTTAAATGGGATTGAATGCGCGATGGAGCCCTGAAGTGGGCATTGAGGCTGTTGGGAATCGCCTTGGTGGTTGTCCCGATAGTTGTAGCCCTTGCAGCCAAGGATTGGGACTTGAAGGAGGCGGTGTTGCCCAGCGAGCAGGAGCTGAGCCAGGTTACCGAGGCGGTGGGTGGAATTTTTGGCGGCGGATTCTCCGAGGACACCCTAAGCTTGGGCGAACCAACGTTGAGCGGTAGCAGCGTCAGGGTCCAAGCGACATTAAAATCACCATTCCAAGTCCCGATTAAGCTTAAGGAGTTCAACCTGACCATTTCGGATCAAGGCATGCCTCCCATCCAGCTCCAGATGGAGGAGGATGAGTTGGAAATTCCGGCGAAAGGGACGGCGGTCTTCACGCTTGTCGGAGCCATTCCTGCGGCCCCTCCGAGCAATCCAAGGATGACTGCCGTCAGCATTGCCTTTGAGATTTACGGGATTACCATAACTCTTACCCCAGATATCTCAGGAGGCCAGCTATGACGACGAACAATTTCCCAGCCACCCGTTCCATGAACTTCATCGGCATCGCTGCAGGAGTTCTGATGGTGGCTCTGCCATTTCTCGGTCCTTGGTGGATGGCTGTGGTAGGTACCGGAGCGATTGAGATAGCCCTTTCCCCATTTGACCTATCGATGCTGGTTTTCGGGCAGAGCATTCACTCGGATTTGGTCGACCTGTTTTTGCTGGCAAGCAAGATAGTCATGATAATTGCTGGAATCTTATTGCTCTTGGGCTCGCTATCCCCAAGGAGCTGGTGGTCCGGCCGCTTGGTGAGATTTGGGGTGATGAAACCTTTCTGGGCCGTCGTCGGGATGGTTGTTGCTGTCGTCGTCGGGGCATTTTTAATCAATAATGTCCTGCCCAATCTATTATCCAACGCTATTCCGGGAGGGGCATCTATACAGATAACGGTTCCTTATTTGGTCGGCTCGGCAAGTGCCACGATTCAGATGGGTTCACAGGCATCGATAACTGCCCCCATCAGCCTGTCCCTCATGCCCGCCTTCTGGGTGGCCGTGGTCGCTGCGGTTTTGGGCATCGCGGCCCGGATCAACCACCGTCGCTTTAAAAAAGCGGAGCAGGGGTAGGCGATCCGCCGGCACGTCAATCAGCGGGAACTTTTTTGAGACTATTGTTTTCTGATTTAGGCGGTGGATCCAGTTGACTTTTAATGGTAGTCTTAAAGCGCGATGGCTCTCAGAATTCAACCAAGTCAAATTCACAAGTTATTTAAACAGAATATAGTAAGAAAATCTGTATGGCTAAATTTTCTCAGGGAGGGAGACAAGCGGGCGGTTCGGTTCAAAGGGATGAGAGTTCAACCAAAAAATTTTTTAATCAACTCCCCAACCTCTTGAGAACAGATGGCGGTGAGGGAGGGGATGGCAAGGGCAGATTTCTGATAATCAGCTCACGGAGATCGAGAATCGTCTTTCCTGTGGCGTCTGTTGTTGCTGCGCTTCTCCTGGGAGCAGTTTTTATCGCTCTGTCGGGCCATGATCCCGTGGCGGCCTACGCCTCGCTTTTTATGGAGGCCTTCGGAAGCGTGAATGGTATAACCGATACGTTAGTCAAGGCGGCCCCGCTGCTGTTGGCGGGTGTAGGCCTGGTAGTGGCATACAAATCCTCAATATGGACAATAGGTGCCGAAGGGCAGATATTGTTCGGCGCGCTTGCGGCGGTCTGGTTGGGCCTCAACCTGAAGGGAGTTCCAGGGGCCCTGCTAATTCCAACCATCATGGTGGCCAGTTTTCTAGCAGGAGCAGGCTTGGCGATGGTCGCCGGGGTTCTCAAGGCCAAGATAGGTGTCAACGAGATCATCACCACGCTCATGCTGAACAACATCGCATCTTACTTCATCCTTTACTTGGTCAGCGGCCCAATGAAGACCCCGGAGGTCGGCTATAACCAGACGAGGATCATTACCTCTGAGGCATTTTTGCCGATATTGGTTCAGAACACGAGGCTGCACGCAGGGGTATTGCTGGCAATTCTCGCCGCCATCTTTGTTTATATTCTGGTGGAAAAGACATCGCTGGGGTACAAGATTAAAGCCGTTGGTCACAGCCCCAAGGCAGCCAGGTATGCAGGGATCAGCATGTCCCGGAATATTTTGATCGTAATGTTCCTGAGTGGAGGGCTTGCCGGACTAGCGGGCATGGGAGAAGTTTTGGGCGTCCACCATCTGCTGATGCTTGACATCTCGCCCGGCTATGGTTACACGGCCATTCTGGTGGCCCTGCTGGCGAGGTTGAACCCGATCGCAACAATTGCCTCAGCCTTTCTCTTTGCCGGATTGCTGAATGGCTCGGTGGCCATGCAGCGGGGAGCAGGTGTGCCGTCTTCCTTGGTGCTGATCATCCAAGCTTTAGTCGTCATATTTGTGCTGGCAAGTGAATATGCGACGCGGGAGAAAAGGTGAGTGAATGGTCACGGAAGCAGAAATCGTAACGGGCCTTCTTTCGAGCGCGGTGAAGCTGGCCGTCCCGCTGCTGCTGGCGGCCATTGGGGAAATTTTCTCCGAGCGTTCCGGGGTCCTTAATCTGGGAATGGAGGGAATGATGTTGGGCGGTGCCTCGGCCGCCTTCATTGGAGCCTATTTCTTCAACCTCTGGGTCGGCCTGCTTCTGGGGATGCTGGTCGGCGGGGTCATCGGGGTGATCATGGCTTTCATGAGCGTAATCCTGAGGCGAAACCAGATCGTTGTTGGTGTGGTCTTGACGA
>JACIWF010000101.1 GCA_014361095.1 Hadesarchaea archaeon
GGAAAACCTGACCAGATTCTCGCCCGCTGGACCAATGCACGCCACTTGGGCCTTGTTATCCAGATCTTTTTTTATGGTCTCCTGTGTTTGAATCGTATTCATTCCCCACAGGCTTCCAGCGTCCACGATTTCTGCACCATCTTCATTGACCTTGATGTAGCAGGGCTCTTCAGCACTGCCCTCAACTACAATGACGCTGTAGTTGGTGCGGCTGATTTCGGCTCCGAGAAAACCACCAGCATAGGTGTTCAGCGCGCCATTGGTGAGAGGTGATTTTGTCACCACGCAGGTCTGGGCAAACATCGGGGCCATTGTTCCCGTTAGCGGACCAATCGAGAAAATCAATTTATTGTCGGGTGAAAGAGCGTCGACGTTTGGATTCACCTCGTCAAATAGAATCTTTATACCGAAGCCCATTCCCCCGATATACTTTTTAAACCATTCTTGCGGGACCGTCTGCTCTTTAATTTTTTTATTCGAAAGATCTACTCTCAAAATTTTTTTCTCCAAATAATTTTTGCTCATCTTGCCCCCATTGTCCTTAAAATTTCTCACTTAAAAACATGGTGCTGTGGATGAAACAATTTTAGTTGTGTTCAAAAAATCTGTTCTCGTTAGAAAAGCCTTCGAGGTATGTATTTTCCAACACCGGGTCTTCCAACAATCTCACCATCTTCCATGACGACATTGCCCCCAACCATGGTGAGAACCGGCCAGCCTTTCAATTCTCTTCCTTCATATGGGGTGAAATCCGAGGCGGTGTGCAGGTTCTCGGCTTTAACTATCTTGCTCTCCTCTAAGTCCACAATCACGAGATCAGCGTCTGAACCCACTGCAATGATGCCTTTTTGCGGGAGAATTCCCAGAACTTTTGCCGGGTTGTAACAACAGACTTCAACCAGTTTTTCCATCGAAATTCTTCTCTTGTTCACCCCTTCGCTTAACATCACGGGGAGAAGTGTTTCTAAACCCGGTAACCCTGCAGGAGCCGACCAAATATCGAGGGTTCCCTTTCCTGCGGAGGCACAGTGATCAGTTCCGATACAATGCACGTATCCCCTTTCGATTCCCCACCAAAGTCTTTCTATGTCCTTTTTGTCCCTCAACGGTGGATTGCACTTCGCCAACACATAATCTTCAGGAAAATCCTTGTAAGATAGAGACAGATAATGGGGACAAGTTTCTACGATCACCTTACTTCCCCTCGCTTGGGCCTGAACGGCGATGTCAAGCGCTTCCATGGAACTTATGTGAACCAGATAGATTGGAACATTCAAGTAGTCGGAGACGGCAATCACTCGACCCACTGCCTCAGCCTCGCAGATACCGGACTTGGCCTCTGTCCACGCCTTAAGGTCCTTCCTCCCCGCCTTCATCAGCTTCTCCTTTAGTCCGTAGTATATCTCCACATTCTCGGCGTGTATCATTGATATTGCGGGTGGACCTAAAGTCGAAGCTATCTCAAGCGCACGGTATAATTTTGCATCGTCAAAAGAAGGGATGCCAAGAGCCTCAGCGTCTGCACCTTTTAAAAACATACAATGTTTGAACTGAGTGATTCCCAGATCATGAACATATTCTGGTATCTCCTGTATGTGCTGGTCTGTAAAGAGACAGGCGATGAAAACCACGTTGGCCAGAGCATGTCTCTCAACGATGTTTTTGGCTTCTTCAAATTTTTCCTTGTAAGATATCAGTAGCTTATCCATCCCGCCCCAAGTCATCAGCGCTTCGGTAGTAATCCCGCCAGAAACTGCGGCCCTTGTTTCGCTTTTACAGTCCTCCTCATAGGGCCGGTAAAGCGAATAGTGGACATGCGGATCTATAACACCGGGAATTACAAAATTCCCTGCTGCATCTATATATCTATCAGCGCTGGGCAGCCTATGGTCCTTTCCTATGGCTACGATTTTCCCTTCATCAATAGCAATTCCGCCAGAAATTATGCCGTCAATCCCAACTACCTTGCAATTTTTTATCACCGTGTCTACTAACATCCGGCATACCTTTCTCGCAATTACCTCGATCCACCCATCGTCAGCGTCATTATGGCCTTCTGCGCGTGCAATCTGTTTTCGGCTTGGTCGATGACCACTGAATGGGGTCCATCTATAACCTCATCCACCACTTCCTCGCCTCTGACGGCGGGCAGGCAGTGCATGTAAATGGCCTTTTTCTTGCAGAGATCAATCAGTTCCGGCCTGCAAGTCCAGTTCAAGTACTTGTTTCTGTGGGCAGGTAACAACTTTTCCGTGAATCCTCCTTCTCTGTACAGCTTCCAACTTATCCATGACTTTGGGTAAACAACATCGGCGCCTTCGTAAGCCTCCTCCACGTTGTCCGTGATCGTGAACTCGGTTCCCGCCTCTTCTGAATACTCTTTCGCTTTCTTGATGATTTCTGGATCCAAATCATACTCTGGCGGGTGGGCTAAGGTCACATCCATGCCGAAGCGGGTCATCAACAATATGTTAGTTTGGGCCACGGCCAGCGGTGCCCTGACGTGTCCCGGAGCCCAGCACATGGCAAACTTCTTTCCCTCAAATTTCCTTATCTTTTCCTTAATGGTCATTATATCGGCCATGCCCTGGCAGGGGTGGAACTTGTCATCCTCCATGTTTATTACCGGGACAGTTGAATAATCCCGATAGGCACGGATGACATTGTGGCCTGTACCATATTCTTTTCCAGCCGGACAACACCTGACGGCAATTCCATGCCCATAACGTGCCAGAACCGCCGCCGTGTCCTTTATGTTCTCCGACTCTATCCAAGTCGTGGTTAGGTCCAGAAAGTTGGCGTGCCCTCCCAACTGTGTCATGCCGCATTCAAAAGAGTTTCTCGTTCTTGTAGAGGGATTGTAGAAAATCATGAACAAAGATTTGCCTTCCAAGTAGCGGTGGGGTACTCCCTGGGCATACTTCTTCTTTAAATCAAACGCCACATCTAAAACCGTTTCAAGCTCCTCAAGCGTCCACTCTAGCTCAGGAGCTAACCAGTGTTTTCCATAAAGATGCGTTTGCACCATTCAAATTGCCTCCATCCTGCAACTGCTATGTTCCCATCCTTTTTTAATTTTTCGCCAATTTAGGAGACTTCACAAAAGCGAAAAACACTTTGGCCTGGAGCCGCCGAATAAGTTAAAAATCAAATTTATTGTCTTATTACAAAAGAGAGCAGTAAAAGTCAATATTTTAAGTGAGGTCACCTTCTAAGAGAGTTATTCAAAAACTCTAAAGTCAACTGACCGTGGGTGGAATTTACTTTTTATATCTTGCCCTGTCAAGATTTTCATCGCTTTTCAATAAGTTCCTTGGCCACCTTAACGGCTTTAATCGCGTCCTCCGCGTAACCGTCAGCACCTATCTCGCGGGCCCACTCTTCATTGACCGGTCCGCCGCCCACCATAAGTTTGTACTTCTCCCTTA
>JACIWF010000102.1 GCA_014361095.1 Hadesarchaea archaeon
GCCTGATAAACGGCTCCCTCTCTGACAAACACCCGCTTGATTTTGGCCACCGGCTGTTTTCTCACGATATCAGGGATCTCGGTGAGGTCGACAAATGGTCCTTCATCCTGCTCCTCGCCCGTCATTTCGGCAATCATCACTATCTCCGCTTCTGGTACCTTGTGCCCACCCAGCTCAACTAGGTTGATCTCATCCAGCGCATTAGCTATGCTCAGCTCGCTCTTTCCCAATTCCACAGAAACAGCTGCCGCAACCAAAACTGGGACGGGATTACCAACACAAATGGCGAACTCCCTGTTCCCGCGCTTGAGGAAGGCGTCAAAGTCGCGCGGCAAGATTCTGACCACCACTCTGTCCTTCCCGGCCACCATCATCCGGTGATAGGAGGCATTTAAACCGAGCTCCGGATCACTCGCGATCACCACGGCTGAGGAAAGATAAGGCCCTCCATCGAATGGGTAGTGCAACAATATCGGAAACTGGGTGAGGTCGGGGGGGACTTCACGGTAACCCTCGGCCTTGACCACCATGGGCTCCTGAGGGTGATCAATCGCCCAAGCCAGCTTAGAGATGATCTGGTTCGGTTTTATGCCTAGGCCCAAGGCCACCAGCTCGCGGGTGGAGCAAAGGTTGGCGACCACCGGCATGGAAAATCCTCTGACGTTTTCAAACAGCAGTGGTCTGTCATTTCTGAGTCTGATCAAAGTCGAGATTTCATACCTTGTGTCGACAGGGCGTCTAATCCTGGTGAGCAGCCCCTTTTCATCAAGCAGCTTTATGAAACCGCGCAGATCCAAGACATCACCCAATCCTTGTCATCAGGGCTTCAAAGCCCTCCTTTTTTATCGCCCGGGCCACCTTCTCCTGAAGCTCCTTGCCCGGAGTCAGCGCCACCATGTTGCCGCCCAAGCCGCCGCCCGTCATCTTCGCCCCGTAGGCGCCATTTTCCCTGGCCAGCTCGACCAAGAAGTCCAGCTCCTTGCAGGAAACCTCGATGGCCTTTAACAATTCGTGGTTTCTGTCCATGAGCTTTCCGACCGTCCTGAGGTCATAGTCAACGAGCGCCTTCCTCGCGAAGTAGGCGACCTCCTCCGCCTCCTTAAAGATCCTCTCATACTTGGCAGGATTCTTCTGGCGCCGCTCTCTGACACCGGCCACGGCCGCCTCGGTGTTGGCAACCAGACCGGTATTGCCCATCACTATCTCAACCGGCCGTTTTATCGTGATGCGCTCAATTGGCTTCCCGCGTATGAACCAGAGCAATCCGCCGTATGTGGCTGCGGTGTTGTCCACCCCGGAAGGATTTCCATGATAGGCCTTCTCCCCTTCATAGGCAATTTGGTTGATCTGCTCATCGGTCAGGGAGAGATTGAACTCCTCGGAAAGGGCCCGCGCTAGAGCCACACAAGAAGCCGCGCTCGCCCCGATCCCGCTGGCTGCCACAAGGTCTCCTTCTAATATGATCTTGATCGCCGTTTTTGATAGATCTACTCCGGCGGCCTTCAGCACCCTTTCTATGGAATCACGCTGCTGCTCCAGCTTCTCCTCCTTGTAGCCCGGAGTGGCTGGCCTGCGGTCATCCAGGCTCCATCCTGATCCCTCTGACCTTTCAACGGTGGCGACGGTGGCCTTTTCGATGGCGGAGACGATGGAGGGAACACCATAGACGACAAAGTGCTCGTTAATGAGTATCACTTTCCCGTATCCTTTCCCCTTACCCATTGATTCACCTCGGCTTTGACAGGGCTCTTCTTATGCTCCTTAATTCCTTTAATATCTCCGCCCCAACATCGGCCGGTGCTCTGCCCGGTAAGCCGAACAGCGGCCTACCTCTAACGTATCTCAGAATAGTCTCCCGTATCTCCAGAAAGTTGGTCACTCCCCAGATTGACGCCTCCGCCCCTCTGGAACCGGGTCCAGAGGTTCCGCCAGCCGGCCCGGTATATCCGGCAGTGTGTATCTGCACCGAGCCGATTCCAAATTTTCTGGACAACGGCCCCTGAATGACATCTACCGACATCACCCTAGCATAGGGGACCGTGTGCTTCATCTTCCACCAGACCCCCCTCTCAACCAGCACCTCTTCGGAAGTCAGCGTGTACGAGATGGAGGCGTAGTACTTCCGGATCCAGTAGGCCACAAAGGCAACGATGATTACCACGACCACCAGGGGCAACATCAGGAAGGCCCAGCTCTCGCGCCAGAGCTCCGGGGCGTAGGTCGCTGCCGCATAGAGAACAAACAGGCAGACGGCCAGAGGCACCGCGGCCGCAAGCGCGAGATAACTGTAGTAGAGCTTTTTCAGGTTTGGATGAGGCTGGAATTTCTTACCTATTTCCAAGTTTAACCCCCTTCTATCTTCATCGGGTATCTATTTAACTTTCAAGAAAATATCGAATATGATTCAAATGAAGATTGTGGCTACCAGTGCCGGGAGCTACCCCAGAATAGGCGATAGCCCCGAACAACAGCGCCACCGTCAGGCCTACGCTCGGCTGGAACGGGGTGAAATCTCGTTGGAGGAATTTGAACGAATCCAAGATGAGGTTACCCAGGAGGTTATTGAAGAGCAGATCAAGGCTGGGCTGGACATTGTCACCGATGGTCAGGTACGCTGGTACGATCCAATATCCCATATAGCTAGGGCAGTGAACGGCTGCAGAATAAACGGTCTCCTCCGGTTCTTCGACACCAATTTTTACTTCAGGCAGCCGGTGATTGAGGACAGGATATCGCGGCGTGGAGGGATACTCAGAAGAGAGTTCTCCTTTGCCAAGATGGTATCTAAAAAACCCGTAAAACCAGTGCTGACCGGCCCTTACACTCTGGCTAAGCTTTCGATCGATCGAGGCGGGCGCGGCCTGCAGAAAATCCTGAGCGACTTTGCCGAAATCATTGCCGCTGAAGTAAAGGATCTGGAAAACGAGGGTGCCGAGATAATCCAAATCGATGAACCGGCAATTCTGAAACATCCGGAGGACTTCGGACTCTTCAGCGAGGCCATTGAAATCGTCGCGGCGGAGAAGGGCCGTTCCCATCTGGCGCTTTACACTTACTTTGGCAACGCCGCCCCCATTTATGAAAAACTCCTTGATCTTCCCGTGGACGCAATCGGTCTTGACTTCACCTATTCCCCAAGGCTGCCTCAGATGATAGCAGAGCTGGGGTGTGACAAGGATATCGGGCTGGGGTTGATAGACGGGAGAAACACCAAGTTGGAAAGGCCAGATGAAATCATCGAGAAACTGCAGCCAATGCTTCCGGCCCTGAAAGGCGAAACTGTTTACAAAAACCCATCCTGCGGTCTCGG
>JACIWF010000103.1 GCA_014361095.1 Hadesarchaea archaeon
GGAGCAAGATTACCAGATGGGATGAACTGGAGACCGTGCGAAGATACGACCCAATCACTCATTACCTGAACTCCATTAAAAAACTGGTAAAGGTAAAACCCGGCCTTAAGGTAGTAATTGACTGCGCCAACGGGGCCGGTTCTTTGGTCACACCGCGGCTGCTCCGGGAGCTGGGTTGCAAGGTGGTGACACTCAACGCCCATCCGGACGGCCATTTCCCGGGCAGAGTTCCGGAGCCGCAGCCATGGAACCTGACCGACCTCATGGCCACGGTACGGGAGGTTAATGCCGACATCGGACTGGCGCACGATGGTGATGCCGACAGGATTGCTGTAATTGACGAACAGGGCAACTTCATCAAACCGGACGCGGTTATCGCCCTGTTCGCTGAGCTTGCCGCGGCTCGGACCAACGGCGGGACTGTGGTGACGAGCATCAACACCTCCGTGGCCATCGATGAGGTGGTGGCGCGGGTCGGTGGAAAGGTCTATCGAACCGGACTGGGGGACTTCACCGAAGCCATGCTGGAGCACCACGCCTGCTTTGCCGCCGAACCCGGAAAACTGGTCTTTCTGGAGCTGGGGCCCTGGGCGGATGGAATTTTCTGCGCCGCTAAGCTTCTGGAGCTGTTGTCAGTCGAGCAAAAACCGATCTCTGAGATAATCTCTGAAAGGGTCCCGAACTATCCGATGTACTTCAAGGACTTCGAGTGCCCAGAGGAGATGAAGGAGGAACTCATGCGCGAAATGCGCGATTACCTTTCAACCAGCGTCGACGAGATTCAGGAAATCGTGGAAGTTGATGGGGTGAGGATCAACCGGAAAAACGGCAGCTGGATCCTCTTCAGAACCTCCGGGACCGAGCCAAAGGCGCGTTTCGTTGTCGAGGGGCGCGACGAGGCTGAACTGGAAAGGCTCAAGGAGATCGGGCTGAAGAAGATCAACGAATACCTGAAACTGTAGACAAGGGTTTCCCGTCTGGCTTTTTTAAGGAAAACACAGAGATGTAAATTGGAGGTATCACAATGGTAAGTGCATATAGTTTGATCTCGGCGGAGCCCGGAAAGACTGCCGAAGTTTTCAAAAAGGTAAAGCTCATTGAGGGAGTGAAGAAGACCGAAGCCGTTGCCGGACCGTATGACATTGTCGCCAGAATTGAGGTCGACTCGCTGGAGAAGCTGACGAAGGCCATCTTCGGCGACATCAGAAGCATCCCTGGTGTGACCAACACCACCACGCTGATCGTGGTTGAATTGTAATGGCTCCGCAGATAATAGGCATTGTCGGCCTGCCAGGATCAGGGAAGACTGAAGTTGCCCGGGTGTTTGCCGAGCTCGGCGCTCCCAGCGTCAGGATGGGCGACGTCGTCTGGGAGGAGTTAAGGCGCCGCGGGAAAGAGATAACTGAAAGCAACGTTGCCCGGGTTTCCAACGAGCTGCGCAGAAGAGAGGGGATGGGGGCCATTGCCAAACGCTGCATCCCCATCATCAGAAGAGTGGGTAAAGGCCAGCAGGCGGTCATCGTCGACGGCATCAGGGGAATCGCTGAGGTTGAGGTATTTCGAAAATCATTCGGGGAAAACTTTCACCTCATCGGTTGCTGGTCGAGCCAAATAACCAGATATCGAAGAACCTCATCGAGAAAAAGGGATGATGATACGGGCGACCTCAGAAGTTTTCACAGGAAGGACAAACGTGAGCTGAGCTGGGGCTTGGGCGATGCCCTCGCTCTGGCCGACTTCATCATCGTGAATGAGGGAAGCCTCCGGGAACTAGAGGAAAGAGCCAGGGAATTATTTAAAAAGATCATGGAGGGGTGCAGGTGAAACTTCGGGTGGAGACCGAACTCAGGGCAACCGAGTCCCGGGAAAAGGTCGAGGCCGCGGTTAAGAATATTTTTCCGAAACTGGCCCTAGAACTCACCGGGCAAAAACTAGTGGGCGAGTCCAACGACATCGCGGCCCTCTCCAGACTTCACCAACTGCTCAGGCAGCAGGCCATCCTAGACACGGCTAGATCGATAATGCTGGCCAACAGAAAAGGTGACACCACCAATTTCATGCTGAACAAGCAGGTCGCCTTCGCCGGCAAAATCAGCTTTACCGATGGTGAATCCCCGCTCGGGCCTATCATCGTTACCATCGAGGCTCCAGATATTGAGCGCCTCATCGATTACCTGGCACCGCGGACCCGGGAAGGGAGACCGATCATGGAGTTGAAGAGCGAAGACATCCAAGGATAACTGAATTCAGACGCAAACATAAAATTTAAAACATTTCAGGTATCGTTTACTTTAACAACCAACAACGGTGCAGGATATGGTCAGGATAGTCTCAAAAAAGGAAATCGCCCCACATGTGTTCTCAATGGTGGTCCAGGCGCCGCTGGTTGCAAAAAAAGCCAAACCGGGCCAGTTTTTGATCTTAATGGTGCATGAGAGGGGAGAGCGCATTCCGCTGACGATCGCCGACTACGACCGAGAGAGGGGAACCATCAGGATGGTCTTTGAGGTGGTGGGAAAGACCACGGCCATGCTGTCAAAGCTGAACGAGGGCGACGAGCTTTTCTCGCTGGTTGGCCCGCTGGGGATACCGTCGGAGATTGACAACTATGGAACGGTTATCGTCGTGGGTGGAGGCATTGGCGTGGCTCCGGTCTATCCCATTGCCCGAGAGCTGAAGGCCGCCGGCAACCGGGTGATTGGGATCATCGGCGCCAGAACGAAGGAGTTGTTGATAATGGAGGAGGAAATGAAAAGAGTTACTGACCGGCTGCTCGTTACCACCGACGACGGCAGCTACGGGCAGAAGGGATTTGTCACCGGTCCGCTTGCTGAGGTTCTCCGAAGCGGCGAAGAGGTGAAAAAGATCTGGGCCATAGGACCGGCGGTGATGATGAAAGCCGTTTGCGACGTCACCAGGCCATACGGTGTGGAGACCATCACCAGCCTGAACGCGACCATGCTTGACGGGACCGGGATGTGCGGCACCTGCAGGGTCTCGGTTGGCGGCCAGACGAAGTTTGCCTGCGTCGACGGTCCTGAGTTCAACGGCCATTTGGTTGACTGGGTGGAGTTCATCAACCGCCTTTCCCGCTACAAGCCGCAGGAAAGGCTCGCCTATGAGCTGTATAAAAAGAGTTCCGGTGGATGAACATGGCCGAGCCCATACCAATACCCGAGCGAATGAAGAGGTCACCGCGCCCGATGCCTGAGCAGCCTCCCGAGGAGAGGAT
>JACIWF010000104.1 GCA_014361095.1 Hadesarchaea archaeon
AAAGGAAAAACGAACAATCGTGGCAGGTATAGCTGAGAAATATTCACCCAAGGACCTTGTAGGAAAATTTATCGCTGTGGTAACTAACCTCGAGCCCGCAAAGTTAATGGGGGTGGTCTCAGAGGGCATGCTGCTGGCCGCCGAGGATGAAAACGGAGTCTCCATCCTAGTGACCGACCGTCCAGTCAAACCGGGCTCGAAGGTGAGATAGTTGCTGCAGCTCGACCTGCACGTGCACACCCAATATTCATACGACGGCACCTGCTCAGTCGAGAAGGCTGTCGAAGTCGCCAAAGAAAAGGGACTGAACGGTATAGCGATAACGGACCACGACAGCATTTCAGGGCACCGGGAAGCCAAAAAAATAAGCAACAGCGGGTTCCTTGTTATTCCTGGCGTGGAGGTCTCCAGCGCCCATGGTCACATAGTGGGGCTAGGGATCACTGAACCGATACCAAAAGGTTTACCGGCGGCTGAAACCGTGGAGTTGATCAGGGCACAGGGGGGAATTGCCATCGCCGCCCACCCCTTTGCCCCAGGCAGGCATCCAGAACTCGTTTATAAGGCGAGATTTGATGCAATCGAGTGTCTCAATTCCAGAGCAATCCTCCTGAGCAACCCGCTGGCGCAGAGATTTGCGCGAAAAAATGGGCTGGTGATGGTGGCCGGCTCCGATGCTCACCGCTGCGATGATGTCGGGATGGCCTACACGCTGGTTGACTGCGAATTGAATCTCGAAGCAGTGCTAGAAAAAATAAGGCAGGGAGGGACATCCATCGCTGGGCGGACCCTCCCTTTGCCAGACTTCATGTGGAGGGTTCTCCAGAAGGCCCTCCAGCGAAGACATGAGCGCTAGGCGGGAGGACCTTTAGGGTGCCTCCCGCCCTCACCCTTTTGGAGGCTGGACCGAGGAGGTAGGGTGACCGTGATTTCATTTTTCTTTAGCATACTCCATGAGAGCCTTCGCCTTTTCGAGGTAAGTCATGGTCCAATCATGGACCATCTTGCGAATTACCTCGCTGCGATTGGTCCCATAGCCTGACCTGATCAGATCATCGATGATCTTGAGGTAGATGCCGTCGACGAAGACACGCACCTCACCTTTCTTATCAACCATAATCAGGACCCCCCACGCGGGACGGCAATGATGAACGAATGCTTGATTTTAAACAGGGTTTGCATCCTGCCATCTAATCCTGCAACACTACCAACCCCGGTCTCCAACATTCACCTGCCTCCCATTTAACATACAGCTACAATCCATTTATATGACAGTTAGTATTTAAAGGTTGTGCTGCGGTTGAGCTAGGCGAAATCCTGTGAAAAAAGTTTCCCAAAGATTTTTATTTCAATTGGAGTAGATATTTGAACCCAAAGGTCGGAAAATTCTAACGCCGGTGAAAAAAATGGAAAAGGAGAAGTTGCTGGAAAGACTCAACGAGGCGCTCATCAAAACGGAAACAGATGTTAAGCTCATCGTTAGATCGATATTAGAAAAATCTGAAGATGAAAAAATTAAAAAAGAACTGAACAAGCTGCTGGAAGAGAACGACAAGCATGCTGAGACACTAAAGCAGTTAACGAAATACGTGCTGTCGCAGGGTGATAAAAATGAATTTTGATCCATTGGCGGCTTTGAAAGATCTCCAGGATAAAGAGATGGAGCTGGCGAAATTCTATTCTGATTTGATCAAGGAAATCCGCGATGACAAACTTGTTAAAGAGTTAAAAAAGATCAGACGCGGTGAGAAAAAGCATGTAAAACTTGTTCAAAACATCATAGCGTACGAGGAGGAAAGGAAGTTTCCAATGGTGTTTGCCAAAATTGAGCCTGCAGAAGATATCGTGTTAGAACCCGGCGCAGTAAACCTGCTGGTGACACAAAAAACCGATTGGTTTTCCGGTATCCTGTCCGTCCTAAAGGCCTGCAAGGAGAAACAAGTTATTTACATCGCTTTAAACAAACCGGCTGAAACGCTAAAGCCAAAGTTCGAAGAAGCAGAAATAAATCTTGAAAAAATAAAATTTGTCGGTCCATCAAAAAAGAATTTCATGGGCAAATCCGAGCTTGCCACCCTGAGTTTGGAAAAACTTAACAAAATATTTCCGGTGCCGGAGAAAGCGGTTGTGATTTTCGATCACATCAATTCTTTGGCCAACTATAATCCAATGGTGCCACTATCAAGATTTCTCGAATCAGCCGCGAACAGGGCGGCCAAGGAGAAATTTGTCCTCATTTTTGTAGCCACCGAGAGTGCAAGCAAGCAAGATCTAATTGACCTGCTTAAGGGAATGGCAAAGCACATGATAAAGGTCAAGAAAACGCCTTTGCTTCAATAATGACCAATTGGTTTTTCGCGCCTAAATCTTCCTCTCGCA
The DNA here is from genome assembly GCA_014361095.1 of Hadesarchaea archaeon. Classification (GTDB taxonomy): domain Archaea; phylum Hadarchaeota; class Hadarchaeia; order Hadarchaeales; family Hadarchaeaceae; genus Hadarchaeum. The sequence goes on from JACIWF010000104.1 coordinate 2,380, forward strand.
AGGCCAAACTCTTCCTCAAATTTTCACTTACTCAGCAACTTTGCCAGGATACCCAAGCCACTTCTGAAAATAATCCATAACACCTAAACCTATTCCTGAACTAAACGTTGCCCCTCAATCGGACGTTTTTAGGTACTGGCATTGTGGCGTCCGGCTAAACTCCACCAAACCGTATCCACGCAGGAAACAACATGACCCCTCATGTACTTTCAATTCAACCAACAACAATAATAATTAACAACGACAAAAATCGTTGGGGTTCCTAGATGATCAAAGTAGTAGGAATAGTCGGCAGTCCCAGGGCCGGTGGGAACACAGAAATCCTAGTCAACGAAGCCCTGAAGGCTGCTGCTGAGGAGGGTGCCATAGTTGAGCTGCTGCGGCTCTGCGACAAGGAGATAAAGCCCTGCGATGGATGTCGCTCCTGCCGGAAAACAAAAGAATGCTGGATCAAAGACGATTTTAGGCCTATCTTCGATAAAATGGTCGAAGCCGACGGTATCATCATTGCTTCTCCTGTCTACTTCGGCTCCTCGACACCACAGGTAAAGGCCCTCATCGACCGTGCTGGCTACCTCTCCATCGCCAAGGGGAGGGTTTTCGAAAACAAGGTTGGCGGAGCGCTGGTCGTGGCGAGGAGGGCCGGTCAGAACTTCACCTTGGCGGAATTGCTCTTCTTCTTCCTACACCAAGGTATGATTGTGCCTGGCTCGAGCTATTGGAACGTTGCTTTTGGGAGGGAGCCGGGAGAGGTTTTAAATGACAGTGAGGGAATAGAGACCGTTAAGAACTTTGGCAAGAAAATGGTCTGGATAATCAAGAAACTGAAAGGGCTGGTTTAACCCATCTGT
>JACIWF010000105.1 GCA_014361095.1 Hadesarchaea archaeon
CCCCTGAAACATCCTGAGCTCTTCGACCGACTGGGGATAGACCCACCGAAGGGCGTGCTGCTTCACGGACCTCCTGGCACCGGCAAGACGCTGATCGCGAAAGCCGTTGCCAACGAGTCCGGAGCCAACTTCATCTCCATCAACGGGCCGGAGATAATCTCTAAGTGGTACGGGGAATCCGAGGCCCGCCTGCGCGAGATCTTCGAGCAGGCGGAGAAAAACGCCCCTTCGATCGTATTCATCGACGAGCTCGACGCCATCGCTCCGAAGCGAGAGGAGGTCACCGGAGAGGTTGAAAGACGAGTGGTTGCTACCTTGAACACCGCCCTTGATGGGCTGAAATCCAGGGGCAGGGTCATCGTCATCGGCGCCACCAACCGGCCAAACGCCTTGGACCCCGCCATTCGCCGGCCGGGAAGGTTTGACCGGGAAATCGAGATAGGTGTCCCGGACCGAGAGGGAAGAAAGGAAATCCTCCAGATCCACACCCGGGGCATGCCGCTGGCAAAGGACGTGGATCTGGATTACTACGCCAGCATCACCCACGGCTTTGTCGGAGCCGACCTCGAGGCCCTGTGCAAGGAGGCGGCCATGAGTGCCCTGCGAAGAATCCTGCCTGAGATCAAGCTAGATGAGAAAACGATTCCCACCGAGGTGCTGGAGAAACTTCAGGTGACAAAAAACGACTTTGACAACGCCCTGAAAATAGTGGAGCCTTCAGCGATGCGCGAGGTGCTGGTGGAGGTCCCGAACGTTCACTGGGACGACATAGGTGGCTTGGAAAAGGCCAAGCAGGAGCTTCGTGAAGCCGTGGAGTGGCCAATGAAGCATCCGGAGGCCTTCAAGCGGCTGGGCATCGAGCCACCGAAGGGCATTCTCCTCTATGGTCCACCTGGCACGGGGAAGACGATGCTGGCACGAGCGGTGGCAACTGAGAGCGAGGCCAACTTCATCTCAATCAAGGGGCCAGAGCTGCTGTCAAAATGGGTGGGAGAATCCGAGCGTGGTGTCAGGGAGACCTTCCGCAAGGCGAAGATGGCCGCACCGGCGGTAATCTTCTTCGACGAGATCGACGCCCTTGTGCCCAGACGCGGCTCAGGATTCGGTGACTCCCATGTGACCGAGCGTGTCATCAGCCAGCTTCTCACTGAGCTCGATGGATTGGAAAAGCTGGAAAAGGTCGTCGTCATCGGCGCCACCAACCGACCTGACCTAATCGACCCGGCACTGCTCCGTCCTGGGCGCTTCGACCGGCTGGTGCTGGTTCCGGCACCTGACCTGAAATCGCGGCTGGAAATCCTGAAGATCCACACCAAAAAGATGCCGCTGGCGAAGGACGTGGACCTCGAGCAGATCGCCAAGGAAACCGAGGGCTACTCGGGCTCCGACCTGGCCTCGCTTTGCCGTGAGGCGGCGATGCTGGTGCTGAGGAGGGACATCAATGCCAAGGAGGTCAGCATGCAGGACTTCCGCCAGGCCATGGAAAACATCAGGCCGTCAATCACTCCAGAGATGATAAAAACCTATGAATCCTTCGCCAACAGGATCAGCAAGAGGGCGGTCGAAGAGGCTACCACAATGCACTATTAAGCCTTTTAAGGGTCTGAAGAGAACTTATGGCGGAGGTTAGGAGTCTTGCAGATCCTAGCGAGCAAGTTAAGGTCCGTGGGAGTGATTACTGACAGAGGTCTTCAGTTGGGCAAGGTCAGCGATGTTATTTTCGACGAGAAGGACGGCAGGATCATCTCACTCATAGTTAAGCCGATTTCGAGGGAATTGCTCACCACCATTCAGAGGGATGAGAGCGGGAATGCTCTGGTGCCCTTCAGCGCGGTGATGTCAATCCGTGACTATGTGGTGGTAAACGAAAGGGTGCTTGCCATCCAGCAGCTAAAGGCTCAACCCAGAACTGCTCCGGAAGGCCTGCCGCCCTCACTGCAGTATCTACCACCCAAAGAATAGCCTCGTGGCCAGCTCCTCAGGAAGCCCAGCCGCTTTTATTTTTTCAGCGGCGGCGGCGACATCATACTCCACGCGCTGAAAACGGATCTTCAGCTCTTTGCCCAGTTCCAGCACCGCGTAGCTCGCCCTAGGATCCCGATCACGCGGCTGCCCAACTCCACCGGGGTTGAGGATGATTTTTCCCAGCACCACTCGTTTCATCGGGATGTGGGTGTGGCCTAAAACAATGACATCGGCTTCCACCTCCTTCACCACCTCAGCCATGTCCCTGTTTGAAAACTCTGGGAACACGTACTCACCGAGGGGATCGCGTGGACTTCCGTGGACAACGTAAATCCTTTGACCCTCGGCCTTGAACTCGAGGTGGGTCGGCAACGAGGCGAGATAATCTAGATTTTCCCGCGTCAGCACATCTGCCGTCCACAGTGCTGCCGCTGCCGCGCGGTCGTTCATCCCCCGCACGTCCTTTGTGACTGCCGCATAATCGTGGTTTCCCATTACCGCCCGGATTCCCTTTGATCTGGCCAGCTTCACCGCCTCATTGGGTTCAGCACCGTAACCTACCAGATCACCGACGCAGATGATCTCGTCTACCTTCGGCATGTCGCTCAAGACTGCCCTGAAGGCGGCGAGATTGGAGTGGATGTCAGATATCAAACCAATCCTCATATCATCATCCCGAAACTTCCATTCTCCATTCCAGCGCTGCCAATTTTAGAATATCGCCTAAATTTTGAATTAGACAGACTATCTCCAGATCTTAAAGATGATCAAAATCTGAAACAGTAATCAAAACTCGTAATTGACTGGAATTTCAGCAAAAAGCTGGTTGCGCCTGAACGAGCACAGAAAATACGTCCTTTTAAAAACCCACTGAAAAACATAAAAAAACGCAATAATTTATAAATAGGCTCCAAGTTTAGATAATCTGGGAGGAAAAGATGAAAAAGGAATATGTAACGATTGTCGCGGTTGTGATAGTAGTGATTGCAATTGCCTCAGCGTACGTTATTTCCATGCCGCCACCAACGACCACACCACCCACCACACCGACAACACCAAAGATCGAAAAGGTCACCATTGGTCTCGTTGAGCCGATGTCTGGCTGGGCCTCGGTCTTCGGTATCGAAGCCGCCAACGGTGTCAGGATCGCTGTTCAACACATCAACGATTCAGGTGGCATCCAATCGCTCGGTGGCGCCAAGATAGAGCTTGTGGAAGAGGACGCTGGTGAAAGCGTTGACAAAACCAAGTCT
>JACIWF010000106.1 GCA_014361095.1 Hadesarchaea archaeon
TGGTGAATCACCTCGGTGGCTTTTCACCACCACCTCATCGGTCCAGCCCCCAAGGTACCAAACCCACCTCTGCAGCGAATTTTTAAAGAGTAATGCAACAAACCAGAGCGCCATAACGGCTCTACGGCGTATCGATCGGTGCTAGTATTTTTGTCCAAGCCTCAACGGTTTCTCTATTTTTGTTAAATATTTTTGCTTAACCAAAACCAAAATAATAAACTTTAGAGTTTAATAGTATGGAACATATGTCCTCCCTTGAGCGCGTGGTCACATTGGAAGAGGCCAAGGCGGCACTGGACAAGTTTTGGAGACCTAAACCTAACAACGTCTTTGTTTCGGCTTCACAAGCAGTGGGCTGGGTAAGCGCTGTGGAGGTAAAGTCTAAAATCGATGTCCCTCCCTTTGACAGGGCAACCTACGATGGCTTTGCGGTGAGGGCCGCAGATACCTTTGGGGCAGCCGAAAACTCGCCGGTTGAGCTAAAGCTGGTGGGCAGGATTCTTGCCGGAACTTGGCCCAAAATGCATCTGCGGTCCGGCTCAAGCGTTGAGATAACGACAGGGGCACCGCTTCCGCCAGGAGCTGACGCCGTGGTTATGTCAGAATATGCCGTGGCTGACGGCGAATCGGTGAAAATCTATCGGGCCGTTTCCCCGGGGGAGAATATTACTAAGAAAGGGTCCGACATCAAGAAGGGCCAGACGGTCATCGGGCGATTAAAACAGCTTAACTACCTTGATGTTGCGGTGCTGGCGGCGGTGGGGGTAAATAAAATTATGGTCAGGAACCGGCCCAAGGTGGCGATAATCTCCACAGGTTCGGAGCTGATGGAACCAGGAACAAAGCTCAGGCCGGGAAAAATCTATGATGTTAACACGACCTCGCTCTCGGAGGCGGTGAAGACCTGCGGTGCCGAACCGGTTGTTCTGGGCATCATTTCTGACAGATTTTCAGCCATCAGAGCTGCGGTAAACAGAGGCGTTAAAGTCGCCGACGTGGTTCTGATCTCCGGTGGCTCATCCGTTGGCGTGGGTGACATCACACCGAGGGCTATAGGCAGCTTGGGCAGGCCGGGCGTGGTCGTTCACGGAATTGCCATGAAGCCGGGCAAGCCGACCTTTATCGCCGTGGTTAAAAATAAACCGATCTTTGGATTACCAGGTTACCCTGTTTCTGCACTGATGGTGTTCGACCAGCTGGTTGCAGATTATCTTCACGAGCTATCCGGTGTTCCGCGGGGCAGGAAAAGCGTTGTTCAGGCAAAGCTCGCGACCAAAGTGCTCTCGGCCCGGGGCAGGCGGGAGCTTATCCCGGTAAAGTTGGTTGGAAGAGATGGTCAGAAATTCGCGGAGCCTATTCTAAAGGGGTCGGGTGCAATAACTTCGCTCTCTACCGCAGATGGCTACATCGAGGTGCCGCTAGAGCGGGAAATTGTCGATGAAGGCGAGACTGTGGAAGTGAAGCTTTTTTGGGGGTCAGAATTTGTTTAAGGCCATTCTGGTTACCGGCTTCCACGGCGCGGGCAAGACGAAACTGGTGGTCTCAATCATTGAAGAGCTGGTGAAACGTGGCTATCGCGTGGGCACCGTTAAACACATCCCTGAAAAGGACTTCACCATCGACCGAACAGGGAAGGACACTTGGGCACACGCCAAAGCCGGTGCCGAGTTGGTCGTTTCCCTTGCCCCTGGTGAGGTCGCTTGGATTGAAAAACGTTCGGCAGAGCTGGGAGAAATACTGAGCAGATTGACTGGTGTTAATTTCGTCATTGTTGAGGGCTTCAAGAGTTTCAGCGGGCTGGCCCGGGTGGTTGTGGCGAGAGACCAGCAGGAGGCAGAGAAGCTCGTGGATGATCTCACCATAGCCTGCGTTGGCTCAAGCTGGCCCTCGGTTCCATCCTTCAATTTCGAACAGATTAAGGAGATAGTGGACTTGATCGAGCGGAGATCCTTCCCGCCTCTTTTCACCCTTGACTGTGGGCGGTGTGGGTTTGATAGTTGCGAGAAATTTGCGGCCGCGTTGGTGTCCGGTGAAAAACGGTGGGAGGAGTGCCAGGCCCTAGCGGATAGGGTAGTTTTGAAAGTAGACGGCAGTCAGCTCCCGCTCAAACCATTTGTGCAGGAGATACTTGCAGGAGTAATTAAAGGAATGGTGGGCTCGCTCAAGGGTTCTCGAGGGAAGAGCATTGAGATAAAGGTGACTGATCTTGATGGATAGATACGGGCGCACCATTAACGGGCTCAGGATTTCGGTGACTGAAAGCTGCAATTTCAACTGCTTTTACTGCCATCGCGAAGGGCACCCTAGGAGTTCCCAGGAGATGTCCCCTGATGAAATTGGCAGCATAGTGAAGATAGCCTCTGACTTCGGCGTTGAGAAGATCAAGATAACCGGAGGGGAACCACTGCTGCGCAATGACATCGTAGATATTGTTGCCGCTTCGGTTAAGCCCGGAATCAGGGAGGTTTCCATGACGACTAATGGCACCCTGCTTTCGGAGAAGGCGCAGGAGCTTGCGGAGGCAGGGTTGGACAGGGTCAACGTAAGCTTGGACACTCTTGACGCGGAGAAATTTGCCAAGATCACCCGCCGCGGGGCACTACAGAAAGTCCTCGACGGGATAGCCGCCGCGCAGGAAGCCGGGCTGGTACCTATCAAGTTGAACATGGTGTTGCTCAAGGGGATGAATGAGGATGAAGTTGACCGGATGATCAGTTTTGCCGGTGAGCATGATATGATACTCCAACTCATAGAGCTGGTGGATTTAAACGGGGAGGATTTCAAAGAGCACCACTTAACCCTGGAGGAGATTGAACGTAGGCTGGCTGCTAGGGCGATCGCGGTCAGGACGAGACGGCTGATGCAGTCGCGCAGGAGATATCTGTTGCCCAATGGTGAGGTTGAGGTGGTGCGCCCGATGCACAACACCAGATTCTGCGCCCATTGTCACCGGTTGAGGTTGACGCCCGACGGTTATCTCAAGCCATGTCTGATGAGAAATGATAACTTGGTCGATATTCTCTCCTGGGTGCAGGCAGGGGATACCGATGGGGCAAAAAAAGCCTTCGTTGAGGCGGTGATGAGACGTGAGCCCTACTTTAAGAGAGCGGATAAGTGTCCACATGCCCTGTGAATTTCCCCACTATCTACGACTTTCTCCGGTTTTGATGGCTTGATTAGGGATGGTGATTTTTAG
>JACIWF010000107.1 GCA_014361095.1 Hadesarchaea archaeon
ACTATCTCCTCGTAGGTTTCAAACATCTCTCGGATTTGTCTCGTTTTTATTCTTCTCAAACATTCCTCTGGAGAGACATCGAGGAAAAACATGAGACGGGAGGTCGGCAGTAGTGTTTTGAAGAATTTATAGGCCAGCAGGTCCAGAGGGGAGGGCAGATAGGCCGTGCCCATGAGATATCTTACCATGATCAGGGTGTCGCATTTTCTATTGTAGTATTTAAGCAGAGACCGGATGACGTCCAAGGCATAGAAAAGCGAGGCCTTGATCCGGTTTGACCTGCCACCGGCCAACAGCGCTGCTTTTGCCCTTCTGCCGAACCAGTTGTCCCCGGATGGGTGCGACCTGACGACAACCCTTTCTCCCCTTTTTTCATATTTTTCCCGGATTATGCTGGCGTGGGTGTCCTTCCCTGAAGCATCTAGACCATCGATAACGATGAAACGCACAACTGTCACCCCGGTTAGGTAACGATCAGGTACCAGCACAAAGCTGACACAATCATGGGAACGGTTAGATTGTCCAAGCCTCTCGGGGTAAGCATCTCAGTAATGGTGGCGACCAGGCAGATGAGGAAGAAGGCAGTCAACAACCTCGGGGTTATCGGCAGTGAATAAAAGAGAGCGTTGACCAGGAGCATCGGCATGGTTGTCAAGAACATGGCCAGAGATCCCTCGAGGCTTTTTCTGTCCCGGAAAATCTGGAAAGAGCGCCTGCCGAAGCGAACGCCGATAATCGAGGCAAAGCCATCACCGTAGGACATCGCCAGTATGCCGGCGCCGACCACCCAGAGGTGCTCAAAGAAGAGATAGGCCAGCACCGTCCACGAGATGGCGTAGTACACCAGCCCGAAGCCATGGCCCGCCTGAGAGACCCTGCTTTTACTTTTGATGGGTGAACTGGGGCTGATGAGGAAGGTGAATGCAATGAAGGGAGCTGCAGCACCGAACACCATGGCTTCCCTCGTTTGAAAGACGGGGAGGATGAAGACAATGTTGCCAACCATGATGTGGAGTATTTTTCTGCTTATGGTAGGATATTTGGCCAAAATCTTTTCCGAGAGAACAATCAGAAAGCCCACATAGCCGTAGACAAACAAAATACCCGCAGCGTCGTTTGGAAACATTTTTTTCACCGGCCGGGAAAGGCCCCGATCAGAAAGGCGAGAAGTCCGATGACCATCGCAACGAGCGTCATCTTCCTGTACCTCGCCAGGGGTGGATTTTTCCGGAAGGAGATGGCGACCGCTATGTAGCTGAAGAAGATGTCAGTCAAGCAAACCAAGGAGAGATAGAAAAAGTTGCCATAGTATGAAGTTGATTGCAAAGTAAACGGGACGAAGCTCAGAGCAACAGCAATGAGATAGAAGACAGCCGCCACCCGACAGGCATTTCTCCCGCCGATGTAGTGCGGCAGTGATTTGACACCCTGCGATAGATCTCCGGCCACGTCCATGGTGTCCTTCATGATCTCCCGCCCCTCTCCGGCCAAAAAGGCGATGAGCGCCAGGATCCAGACGGCGGCCGGTATCGCCGGTGAGACGACGGAGGCGCCGAAGAGAAAGGGAACCGCCATGATGTAGGCGATATATAGGTTGCCGATGACCTTGGTTTTCTTCAGCCGGAGATCATACAGGATAGCAAAGATTCCGGTGACGGTGGCGATGGCGAAGCACTGGAGGTTGACCAGAAAGGAGAATAATATGCCTAGGGGGAAGAGAAGATAAAAGGCAGCGAGCGCAGCCTGTGGCTCCAGATCGCCCCTCACCAGCGGCCTGTCAAACCTTCTGTTTTTTCGGTCGATTTCCAGGTCCAGGTAGTCGTTCAGGGCAAAGGTGCTGGCCTCGAGCAGAAGAGCCGTCAAAAAGGAAAAGGCCAACTTGATCAGATCCGGTGTGGAACCGCTGTTGGCGATCAGGGCACCAATCAAAACGGCCACAAATAACATCAGGCCGTGGTCAAGCCGCATCAGGTCATAAAGTGCTTTAGCTTTCATTAGAATAAGTATCATAGATTCAGGGTAAATATTTTTTGAAGCCGCGGAGGCGCTTCTCGACAGAAATTTAAGCAAGCCGCACGTAGTGAGCAAAGGTGGAAGCTTGCCCTGCATGATAATTGCCGGAGGACAGTGGGGGGATGAAGGCAAGGGGAAGATCGTGGCCTACCTTGCGCTTGCTGATAGACCAAAGATCATTGCCCGCGCCGGAGTTGGCCCCAATGCTGGTCACACGGTCAACTACGGGGGCAGGACCTTCGGCTTGAGGCAGATCCCCTCGGGCTTCGTTTACGAGGGTGCCCGGTTGCTGATTGGCCCAGGAGTGTTGGTCAATCCAGAGGTGGTCCTGAAGGAAGTGGAGATGACCGGAACGGCGAACAGGTTTGGAGTTGATAAAAGATGCACCATCATTGAGCCCGCCCACATCGAGCAGGACAGGAAGTCGGAATACCTTCAAGGGAAGATCGGCACCACCGGAACTGGTTGCGGCCCGGCGAACGTGGCTAGGGTGAGTCGTACCGCCAAGTTGGCCGAGGAGGTGCCTGAGCTCAAGCCCTTCCTTGCTGATGTCCCGGCAGAGTCAAACGACGCGATAGATCGCGGGGAGCTGGTTTTTGTCGAGGGTTCTCAGGGCTTCGGGCTGTCGTTGATTCACGGCACCTATCCCTACGTCACCAGCAAGGATACTTCGGCATCGACGCTCGCCGCCGATGTTGGCATCGGGCCTACCAAAGTGGACGAGGTCATGCTGGTTTTCAAGGCTTATACCAGCCGGGTTGGACTTGGGCCGTTTCCAACCGAAATTTCGCAGGAGAAAGCCGAAGAGCTGGGAATAGTCGAGTTCGGAACGGTCACCGGGAGGCGCCGGAGAATTGGGCTCTTTGATTTTGACCTGGCCAAACGTGCCGTCATGATAAACGGCGCCACCCAGCTGACGGTGACCAACTTGGATCGGATGTTCAAAGGGGCAGCGAAGGTACGAAGGTGGAATGACCTCCCCAGCGAAGCCAGAGACTATGTCAACAGAATCGAGGCCGAGCTGGGGGTACCCGTGACCATTATTTCGACAGGGAGCGAGGTCGAAGATATAATTGACCTGCGTTCGGAGAAGCTCTGAGGCGGTAAATTGACTCGCTTGATCATCGCGGTCAGCGGGACCCCCGG
>JACIWF010000108.1 GCA_014361095.1 Hadesarchaea archaeon
CACGCTCCTGAGCAATTCGATGTCGTCGCTTTTATCACTGCTGGCTAACTTGGGTGGCTTTATATTTCCAATTGGGACCCCCTCCTTCATTTTTTTCATAGTGTATCTCATGAAAGCGCCTTTTCTAAGGTACTGGACCTCGATCAGCTCGCGAGGTTCTCTAATCCCGAAGTCATCCACGTAGTTTTTAAACTCCGGATTCATCCGGTAAAGGGCGTTGAAGAGAAGCTCCGCGGTTTTTTCCTCGGAGTAGCCCCACTCCGGCTCCATCAAGAGAAGCAGATGTTCTCTTGGATCGGTCACCTTTGCTAGGCACCATCTGTCGGTTTCCTTGAGCCCGGTCTCACAGATGGCTTTGACAGCAATGGCCTGCGAGATCCTAAAGTAACCATAGATATCAATGACCTCGTTTTTTCTACCCTCAAATTCAAAGATGGGCAGCCCGTCATCCCTGAAGTCTATGAGCCTGAATTTGTCCTCGATCTTGTATCTCATCAGCATGGTTCCGAAAGGTGTGCCAACAAGTTCGTATATCTCTCCCTTTTTCAATTCGTCGATCTTTTTTAACTCCCCGGCTTCAGTTAAAAACTCAAAATACATGTTGCGTAGGTCGGGAATCAGGTCCAGTTTTCTTTCGGCATGACCGTACATCACGATTCCGAATTCGGTGCTGCCATAGCCGTTGGTGGGAATTACTCCAAATTCTTCTTTTATGTTATCAAGGTAGAGCCTGGTGTCGTATCCACCAAGGCCGATCCCCTTTAGCGGCAGTATCTCCCTCGCCCTGTTGTATTTTTTTCCTTTAATCTTGCACTGCAGAAACTTCAAAAAGAGCAGAAATTTTGTTATCCCGAGGTTCATCGATTGGTAATAATCCTTGAAAAACTCATCGGGTTTGGTGAAGTATTGCGCCATCATATAGAAGGTGGAGGCAATTCCTCCGGCGAGGTCAATTCTAGCTCCCTTCTCGATTTCCTTGAGGATGATCCACATCTTCTTGCGCATGTTGCTGATGTTGTCGGTGACGCTTCGCGGCGGTATCGGCTTAAGCAGCTTTTCGATGGGGTGCATCTGAAATCCTGAAGCGTAGGGTGCGGGAGCCACAATGTTCAAGTAGGTGTCCCCTCTTCGAAGCTCGGTGTCTCCGGGTTTTTCACTGCAGGTTATTACTAGATAGGAGGTTAAACTGTCCCATTCCCGGCGGAAGCTTTTTCCATAAACCAGCCATTTGCTGTTTCCGCTGCTTCCCGAGGTCTTGGCGCAGAAGTCAAACTCTTCGGGCAACCACCCATCGAGCATTGGAGCAACCATCTGGCTTATTCTCAGGTAGTAATCCCACCAGAGTTCCCCCTCCTGCCTCGGCTCGGTCCTGCTGAGCAGCTCCACCTTTTCACCGAACTCATGCAGGATGGGATAGTCCTCATAGGTTGTCAGCGGTATCTCCTCAAAGCGCTTGAAACCTTGAGGGCACAGCCTCGCGGCCGTTTTTGTCCTCTGCCATCTTTTTAAGTATTCATCCCGGGTTTGGAGATTGATCTCTAGCTGCTCGGAAAATGGTTTTTCAAGGAAAGAGCAGTGCTCCTTCCACAGCTCCTCGCCTTCCCCCATAGCGACCATATCTTGAGAAAAGACGGGCGCTATTTAAGGTAATGTTTTAGTTTCTGAAAGTTCGCCTTTATATATGGCTGCAGTTGACGGGAAATCTGTTTTCCGCTGCTGAGGTAGGAATTTTCCGAGCTTAAAAGAGGCATTACTCATAAACTGGTCCGAGTACTTCCAGCCCACCTTCGTTGACAATGAGCTGGTGTTTCTTCATGGAGTGCCTGCAGGCGCGCATTTTTCTGATCTGGAGGTATCGGGTGACGAGTTCCGGAGTCTCGATTACGCCCAGCTCGATGACGCCATCAGCGAGGTAGGACTCCGGAATGTGCCTTCGCCCCTCACCGATCACTTGGGCCTCTTGGATAATAAACGAGGTCAGGCCGCTGTCCCTGAGCAGGTTGAAAAAGTGATAGCTCTCCCTCCGCAGGTTGTCCGTCTTCGCCAGCGTCTGCAGGGCATTCAGAGAGTCGAGGCAGAAGATGGTGAACTTGTCCTTCATCTCTTCCTTGTAGAACTTGATTACGTCCTCAGTTATGCTCACCATGTTGAGGGTTGGTTCCTCCTCCCGCCACTCCTTGCGAATGTCCTGGTAGTCGAAGATCTGAAGATGCTCTGGCTTCTTGATCCCTAAGCTTTCCATGTTTCTCAGATGGCTTTCCCTTGACTCCTCGAGCGTCACGTAGACACCGAACTCGTCTTTGTGTTTGTTTAGATAGCTGGAGAGAACGTTGTAGACAAAGCTGGATTTCATCGACCCAACTCCGCCGGTTACCAGCACCACGTATCCTTTAGGTATGTCATTTTTCATGACTTTATCCAGACCTTTCACCGTGTCCCGGAGCATGGGTTCGCCAGTTATGGCTTTTCAGCGCAGTTATAAACCTTTTTCTTTCAACCGTTGCAACAAAACTAGCACTTCAAAAAACACCATATAGGTAGCGGCCGGATCTTCGCTTTCTCAGCTTTGCCCGAGCTGGCAGGGTCAGCAAGACGCCGGCAACAAAACCACCTATGTGGGCCCAGTAAGCGACACCCTCTGAGATTCCGGTCAGCCAGGTCACCGAGGCCGAAAGCAGCTGCAGCAGAAACCAGAACCCTAGGAAAAATATCGCCGGTACCATGATTATTCTCCAGAAGAGGTAGATCCCCACCGCGGTGTAGACCCTAGCCCTGGGGTAGAGCAAGAGATAGGCTCCCAGGACTCCGGAGATGGCGCCCGAAGCCCCGATAGTGGGGATGTTTGAGCTGGGGTCGGTGAGAGCATGAATTAGACTGGCAATTATTCCGGTTCCTAGATAGAAGGCTAGAAATTTACCGTGACCCAAGGCATCTTCAACGTTGTCGCCAAAGATGTAGAGGTAAAGCATGTTTCCTAAGATGTGAAGGATTCCGCCGTGTAGAAACATCGAGATGAACATGGTATCAAGTCTTTTGCCCGCAAGCACCTCGATGGGCCTCATCCCGTAGCGTTCAATGGTGCTT
>JACIWF010000109.1 GCA_014361095.1 Hadesarchaea archaeon
GGTAAACGGGCGCTAATAGTGGCCGACCCTAAGACCTTCGCCCTCGTCGGCTCCAAGGTCAAATCACAGCTGATGCGGGCAAACTTCGATGTTGAGCACACGATAATAAAGGAGGCAGATCTAACCACGGTGGCCAGGGTGAGGAAAATTTCCAGAGGTGAGGTTGACTTCTTTCTAGGGATTGGTGGAGGCAGATCCATTGATGTGGCGAAGCTGGCATCATTTCAGGAGGGCAAGCCCTTTATATCGATACCCACGGCGGCCTCCCATGACGGGATCGCCTCCTCAAGGGCCTCGATAAAAGGAGGAAAAAAGCCGACCTCCATCCAGACCCACGCGCCGATAGCCATCATCGCCGACACACTCATTATCAAAAGTGCCCCGCACCGCCTACTGGCGGCGGGCTGCGGTGACATCATCTCAAACTTGACCGCGGTCAGGGACTGGCAGCTGGCCCACAGGATTAAGGGCGAGCCATACAGCGAATATGCGGCAACGCTGTCGCTGGTGAGCTGCCAGATAGTTATGGAAAACGCTGAAGTCATCAGAAAACGCACCGAGGAAAGCGTGCGGGAAGTCGTCAAGGCTCTGATCTCAAGCAGCGTGGCGATGGCCATAGCTGGAAGCAGCCGGCCCGCCAGCGGTTCGGAGCATCTCTTCAGTCACGCCCTTGACATCATGGCGCCAAAACCTGCGCTCCACGGGGAACAATGTGGCGTGGGAACGATAATGATGGCCTACCTTCACGGCGAGGACTGGGTTGCCATCAAAAAGACACTGAAGACGATTGGAGCACCCACCAGCGCCAAGGAACTGGGAATAGCACCAAAATATATCGTCAAAGCCCTGACGATAGCGCACAGGATCAGGCCAGAACGCTACACTGTGCTAAAGAACGGGTTGAGCAAAAAGGCTGCTGAAAAGCTGGCTAAGATAACCGGGGTCATCTAGAGCCGATCACGGTGACCCTGTCTCCGGCCTTGAGTCTGCGGAAATTCTCAATGCCTCTTCTGATGACCCCAAACGTCTCCACCGGGCCCACCGGCTGTGAACTGCCGAAGAAAACGCACATAGCCGGGCCATCCGGCCAGTAGGAAACGTCCCCCGCCGCTGTCCTCGTCGTCGTTTTTTCAGGCTTTATTTTAACCGGGATTTCAAAGTAGATCTCCTCCTTCCAGATGTCCACCACTCCCTCAAACGGCAGGACGCGCCAGATGGCATCACATACCTTGCGGTGTTCATTCTCTAGCAGCTCAACCTCGGCCTCGAAATCTGGAAATCTCAGGACAATTTTTCCGGTCATATGGCTCAAGATTTATTTTACTTGCCTTCTTTATCTATTTCCCTGACGACCTCCCTCAAAAGGAATAAGGGATAGCAGTGCCTCAAAATATCGGGGACAAAATGATTGACCGGGACAGGGCTCTCCGTGCCTTGCGTGAGGCCGGATGTTCGAAAAACGTTATTGAACACTGCCTCGCCGTGGAGCGCACGGCTCTTTCGATCGCCAAAAAAATTTCATCAAACGGACATAAAATTGACCTGCAGCTGGTCAGCCTGGGTGGACTATTACACGACATCGGCAGGGCAAAGACGCACGGGATTGAGCATGGGATCGAGGGGGGCAAAATATTGAGGAAATTGGGACTGGATGACTTGGCCCCCTTTGCCGAACATCACATCGGATCGGGCATTCCGGCGGATGAAGCGAAAGAACTCGGGCTGCCGGCACGTGACCTTATGCCAAAAACACTCGAGGAAAAGGTAGTCACCTACGCGGACAAACTGGTCACCAAAAACAAACGAGGTACCTACCGGCAGGCCATCGAGTGGTTCAAGTCCAAACTTGGCCCAAATCACCCCGCTCTCGATCGTTTCAAAATCCTACATGAAGAAATCCAAAATCTAATGAAAAATAAGAGAGAATCTCAGACAATGAACGATTGATTGATATTTTTAAAATGGCCTGATTTTCTTCCGCCAGCTAATTTAAAAACTTCCTGATTATTGTGAGCAAACTATTTTTCTTGGAAAATGGGCCCGGAGGGATTCGAACCCTCGATCTCTACCTTGTAAGGGTAGCGTCTTAACCACTGGACTACGGGCCCCATCTAAATCTCAAATCTGTAATAAAAAGAATAACCCGCTGCGATCTCAACTTACGATCAAGGCTCGAATCACCTCAATCGCGATTAAGATGATAATGAGAAGTTCAAGTATCCTGGCTCGATGAACATCGATCCTTTCCATGGCCATGGCATAGAGCTCCTGCAGTTGTCCAAGCTTTTTGTCCACTGAGGCCAGCCAATCTTGGATCCGAAAGCGCTCGCTAGCTAACCGGTAAAGCTTTCCCAAAAACCAGTCACCGGTAAACTTCAGTATATTCCTCATGTCCTCAACTAAATTGGTCACCTCAACCCGCCACTCGGCCAGCTCACCAGCCGCCGCTGATAACCTACCATACCAACGGCGCCCCCACAGCATTCCAACACCCGGTTTCGTAAAAACAGCATGCAGAGAATCATACGCGCGCTCCAGCCTCTTATCAAGCAACCTGTCGTATGTCTTCAGCTCCAGAAGCTGAATTTTGGCCAGCTCAATCATGCGCTCGAGTTCTCCCAAATAATCAACCGCGCCGTACATCAGGGAAGAATACCAATCTATGATCACAACGTCGTCATCTGAATAGCTCAGATATGACTTCAATGCATCTTCGACCTCTTTGCTGCTGAGCTTTTTCCATTCCTTCTCCCCGCGAAGGATGCCTGCAGTCTGCTTTCTGAAGCGCCGAAGGAAATCCTTAGCGGCCAGCTTGGGAGAGGACTTTGTTATCATGATCAAGGTATAAGGTTCAGGATTTTTGAACGCGGGATAAGGAAAAACAATGGCGGGTTTAATGAGGTTCAACAGTTCTTCAAAAAAATGGTGTGTTATCGTCTCAAACTCAACCACCTCGCCTTGAAACTTCACCGGACGCTCATCCAGCCTAACCAGCTTTATTAAATTTTCCAGGGTTGAATTATGGAAATCAACAGCAACATATATCTCAATGACTCCTATTGGA
>JACIWF010000011.1 GCA_014361095.1 Hadesarchaea archaeon
GCAGAATGGAAAGTGAATGTATATCCCTACTTCATCTTTAACAACACTTTTGCTGAGGTGCGTCCTAATCTCCGTTTCCTCCATACGCCTAAAAGTCACTGAGAAAACCTTCCTTATCCTTTTGCTCACCGAGCCCAACGCATATTGATCCAATATCATAGCACAATGAGTGTTACTTTTGCTAATAAAAATATTACTCATATCGGTTCTGTGTCAATTTTAAGGCAATTTTTCCCATATTTATTGGGGCATTTGCCGCTGGCCGAGGCTGGTGGGGGACAAAAACTCAACCGAGGTGATGTGAATGAACCCCCGAACCGAAACAAACCCCAAATGCCCGGCCTGCAGAACAGGTACCTGGAAAAACGGCTTCAGCCGGAGCGGCCTGCAGGTGTACAAGCGCAAGTCCTGCGGCAAGAAGTTCAACGAGTGAGCCGGAACGCCGTTCTGGCACCTGAAGAAGGAAGATAAAGAGGTCCTGACGGCCACGTTGTTGTATGTGAGGTATCCGCTTTCGACCTACCAGGTCTCGGGTCTCCTCGAACTCTTTGGAATAAAGGTCTCGCCGTCCTCAGTGGGACGCTGGCCCCAGCGGTTCGGCGAGTCCGCGAAAAAGATCGCCGGGCGTTACACGATCAAGTTTTCGAAGGTGTGGCATGTGGACGAGAAGTTCGTGCCCCACGATCGTGAACCATCGAAAAGGTAGAAGCGGGGAAAGAATGTGTTGGCCTACCAGATAACCGTCCTCGATTCCGAGCGCAATGTCGTTGCCAGCTACCCTTCCCCGGAG
This sequence comes from Hadesarchaea archaeon, assembly GCA_014361095.1. Classification (GTDB taxonomy): domain Archaea; phylum Hadarchaeota; class Hadarchaeia; order Hadarchaeales; family Hadarchaeaceae; genus Hadarchaeum. The sequence continues at coordinate 791 of JACIWF010000011.1, forward strand.
CGGAGCACCGAGGCGATTGAGAGAGCGCTGAGGCAGGCGAAGGAGGAAGCTGGCTTCTCGTCTGACATCATCGTCAACGATGATTACCACGCCCATGATCGGGGGTAAACGTCCTCGGCAGGCGCACCAAGCACATCCGTGCCCATTTCGAGGGGAAGCTGATCCCCTACGGTGGCGGGGCCATCATGATCAGTAACAATAGGATCGAACGCTACCACTCGGAGATAGCTCCTAAGATCCGCTCCCTGCGTGGCATCAAGAACCTAAAGGGGACCAGTTCTTCCAGATGTACAACTTCATGCACAATTTCTTCAGGAAGGGTAGAATAAGGCGGATCCTAAGCCATCTTGGGCTGGAGCCGAGCCTTGATGGGTTGGTGAAACTGTTTTACATCGCTAGGGATTTTTGAACTGAAGTGCCCGGCCCGATCGGGCGGAATACAAACAACGGATGCCATCAAACATGCTAATTTTGCTCTGTAATTGCATCACAACCCTCATATCTTGAATGAGCACCGTTATTGAAGTCTGGTCTAAGCATCATCTGTCTTCCAGTTCAAAATCAGGCGGGGCGCTTGAGTTCGGCGTCCGTATTTTTCCAAGATCTCAAGGAAAAATAAAATGCTTCTGGCGAGAGTACAAAATCTAGGTAAACGTAGCGGAAATGTGAGGAAATGGGAGAATCGTATCTCGACTCTGGAGTCGCCGGAAGTATTGTTTTAGAGCTGCTTCTGCTCCAGAACATCAGGCCGGCGCAGCAACTGCAGCCAGACCTCCACGCGCCATGGGAACTCTCCGACATCAGCTTCATCCTTATCACATAGCAAAATTTTCCGTAGCGGCGATGATAGCGGCAGCTTGATCACGAACTCCTTGAGCGGCCTCAGTGAAACTTTGGGCATCGCGATTTCTGTTTCAATTTCTTGTATGCTTCTCTCCGGCCTCTTAGGATTGCGGCCGGCTTTTATGCATTAACAAAAATACGATGCAGACACGCCCACAATTTTCGACGGCGAGAAGGACATTTTCAGATTCTGAAATAGGGATCCATACCCAAAAATATGGTAAGTCCCGCTGGATCCACCAGAAGAACAACACAGAATTTCATCGAAAGCCGGGGTTTGTTTTTTTTACACTATAGTTGGCCGAATAGCTGGTGTTGCATCCTCGTCCGGTAGCACGCTTTCGGCGGCCAATCTACCGGGATTAAACGGCAGTATATCCTCCGTCGATAACCAGCTCGGCACCGGTGACAAATGAAGATTCATCCGATGCCAAGAATAATGCACCGTAGGCGATCTCAATAGGTTCGGCCACCCTTTGCATCGGCGTCGGCCCTATCAGCTCTTTGGCTTTTTCTGGGTCCTTCAGCCATGGCTCGTTCATCTCTGTTCTGGTGTTTCCTGGGTGAAGGGAGTTCACCCTGATGTTATATTTGGCATAGTCGGCCGCCATGGCCTTGGTCAGCAACCTGACGCCGCCCTTGGAAGCGTCGTATGCGGGTTCGTTTGGAAAAGCCACTATCCCCATTATTGAGGAGGTGTTGATTATGGAGCCCCCTCCTGCCTTTTTCATGGCCGGCAAGATGTACTTGCAACCGAAAAAGGTCCCGGTGAGGTTAATTTTGATAACTCTTTCCCATTCCTCCGGTGTTAATTCTTCAGCGCTTTTCGTAATCAGTATACCAGCGTTGTTAACCAAGATGTCTATTTTGCCGTATTTTTTCACAACTTCGTCGACAACCCGCTGCCATTCCTCCGGCACCGTCACGTCGAGCTTCATAAACTCGGCCTTACCCCCGCTGGCCTTAATCTCGTTGACGACTTTCTCTCCAGCCGCGGCGGAGATGTCGGTCACGATTACTACGGCACCTTCTCTGGCAAACAAAGTTGCTTCGGCCCGGCCGATGCCTCCGCCGGCGCCGGTTATCAAAGCCACCTTACCTTCAAGCCTCCCCATGTTGATCAAAAGTATGTAAGCAGGGTTTGTTTTTAAATTTTTGCCATAGGCTTGGTAAATAGCGGCTTGATAAGATTTTTATACGGACCGACTAAGTGAGGTAGGGTGTTGAATGAGAATTATTGAGCTGGATAAAGCACCCGCAGAGACGATTCAGACAATTTTGAGAAGAGGGATGAGGGACATTGAGTCCTTCATGGAAAAAGTAAAGCCGATCATGAAGGATGTGCAGACAAGAGGGGATAAAGCCCTGGTGGAGTACATAAAGAAGTTCGACGGCGCGGACCTGAAACCAGATGAGCTGTTGGTCTCTGAGGAGGAAATCAAGGAAGCCTATCGTTTGGTCGATCCAAAGGTGATGAAAGCACTGAAGACCATGACGCGAAACGTGAAGCTCTTCCACAAGCGGCAGCTACCCAAAGCGCTGAGGGTGAAGATCTCAAGAGGCGTTGAGGCAAGACGTCTGGTCTTGCCAATTGAGAGCGCTGGTTTGTATGTGCCCGGAGGCAAGGGACGCTTTCCCAGTGTGGCGGTGCATTTGGCTGTACCGGCAAAGATAGCCGGAGTTTCGAGAACGGTGTTGTGCAGTCCTCCGATGAGCAACGGTAAGCTGGACCCGGCTACAATAGTGGCGGCAGATATGCAGGGGGTTGATGAGATCTATAAGATGGGCGGTGCGCACGCCATAGCGGCGTTGGCCTATGGCACCGAGACGGTAAAACCAGTGCTCTGCATTGCCGGTCCTGGCGGACCTTATGTGACGGCGGCCAAGATGCTGGTACAGCACATGGTAAAAACTGATTTGCCCGCAGGCCCCAGCGAAGGCTTGGTTTTGGCAGATTCCTCTGCGAATCCGAAGTTCGTCGCGGCAGATATCTTGAACGAAGCTGAACATGGCCCGGATTCAGCAGGAGTGCTGGTAACGGACTCGATGGAGCTGGCCAAGGAAGTGGCTGGCTACATCACTGAGATGATAAATTCCCTGTCTGAGATGAGGAGGAATTTCATCAATGAGAACATGCAGAAGTACAGTGCAATAATAGTCACGAAGAGTTTTGAGGAGAGCGTCAAGTTTGTCAACGATTATGCGGTTGAGCACTTGGTAATTCAAACCAAGGATCCCGAGAAAACCCTCAAGATGATAAAGAACGCCGGAACCATCTGCGTGGGTACCTATTCACCAATTTCCGGCGGCAACTATGTGGTTGGGCCAAACCACGTGCTGCCCACCGGCGGCACAGCCAAATGGACTTCAGGGCTGGATGTGGAGACCTTTTTGAAGAAGCCAACGGTCGAGAAGCTCAGCAGAAAGGGTCTAGAGTCCTTGAAAGAGGATCTGGTGACGATAGCGGAATACGAGGGATTCCCGGCCCACGCCAACTCAGTAAAGATAAGGTTTGAGAAATAATGACGAACCAAAAGCTTGGCCTGAATTTGATCTCGGCAGACGTGGACCATGTTAGCTTAGAGCGAAGGACCACGGAGCTGGTGATTCAGGGAGAACTATCGCTGAAGAACAAGGTCGACTCCGAGATCAACACAGGAGTGGATTTTTTAGATCATATGTTGGAACAGGTTAGGTTCGCCGGCTGCTTTAATCTTAAAATACATCTGGAGTCGAAGAAAAAGAAGCTTTTGCACACCATTTGTGAGGATGCCGGCATCATGCTGGGAAATCTGGTCTTGAACCTGTTTAAGCAGAGAAAGGACAAGGTGGGCGTCAACGGCTATGGATTTTCAGTGAGGGTCATGGATGAGGCCAGAGCCAAAGTCTGCTTCAGCGTCGAGGGCAGGAGCAATTCTTTCATTGAGCTGCCAAAATGTCTGGAAGATACAGATCACGCCGAGGATGTTTTGAACCGGGACATGATCGCGTTTTTCGAGGGTTTTGCCCAAGGCAGCAGGGCCACCGTTCATCTTCAGATAGATCGAGCAAGTGATCCCCACCACGCGTGGGAGGCCGCATGCCGCGCACTTGGTGATTGCATACGGGATGCTTTAAAGGAAAACAGCTGGAGGATCGGGCAAATCGGCGGCATAAAAGGGACGCTGGACTGATTTAGAAAAGATAATTTGCCCGCCTGAAGACCCCGGATAGAATCGAGTAAGATTTAAATTAATTCACGATGAAGATAAACAAGCGGTGTGAATCAAGGGGAGTGGAAATGGCTACTGGGCCGGTTCTGGAGATTAAGAATCTGAGTAAAAAATACGACGATGTTGCGGCCCTACATGATGTCAGCTTTTCGGTGAACAAGGGCGAACTTGTTGTTATTTTGGGGCCGTCGGGTTCTGGAAAGAGTACCTTGTTGATGTCCATCGCGGGATTCGTGAAACCGGATTCAGGAAGCATCATTCTGAACGGAACCAGAATCAACGACGTGCCACCTTACCGCAGAAACGTGGGCGTTGTTTTTCAGAGCATGGCGCTGTTTCCGAACATGAATGTCTTTGATAATATTGCCTATCCCCTGAAAATAAGGAAGATGGATAAAGGCGAGATCAAGAAGAGAGTCGAGAGAATGCTGGAGATCGTCGGTCTTTCCGGGTTGGGCAGCAGGAGGATAACTCAGCTCAGCGGAGGTCAGCAGCAGCGCGTTGCCATCGCTAGGACACTGGTTTTTGAACCATCCATACTTCTTCTCGACGAGCCATTGGGGGCGCTTGACAGAAAGCTGAGGGAGGAAATGCAGGGCGAGATAAAAAAGATTCATGACAGAGTTGGCGCGACCACGTTGCTGGTTACTCATGATCAGGAGGAGGCAATGGTCATGGGTGATAGAATACTGGTTATAAATTGTGGGAAGATTGAACAGATGGGGACGCCTGAGGAAATTTACAACAGTCCTAAGACATTGTTTGTTTCTGAGTTCATCGGCACGACAAATATTTTCAAGGGCACGGCAGTGAAAGAGGCGGGCAAAACTATTTTCAAAGCCGATGAGGGATTCATTCTTCCTGTGGCGGAAGAGGTCAAAGGAGCCGGTTATGCCTCCGTCAAGGCCGAAAATATTAAGCTCTTTAAAAGTAGGCAACAAGCAGGGGCTTTCGCCCTAGAGGCCACGGTGACGCAGAACTTCTTCTCAGGCAATAACATTAAATATGAGCTTGATCTCAAAGGCGTGTTGGTCAAGGTTATTGATAGGGAACCTAAAGAAATCTTCAAGCAGGGACAAAAAGTTTATCTCAAAATTTCTCCAGAACATGTAAAGTGGTTTCCAAAGTAATTAATAATTGTAATGATTTTAGTGATTGAAATAGTCAACTTGTCAATTGTCAAAAATTGTTTATAAAATTTGATTAGATTCAATTTGAATGCTTGAGAATATTTTGAATAGTTTCCTCTATTTTTCTCTCACTAGGAATGTAAAATTCCTCAAGAGGTGGACTGAAGGGCACCGGAATATTTGGGGCACCGATTCTGCCTATCGGTGCTTTGAGATGATTGAATGCTTTTTCAGCGATGATGGCCGCGATTTCAGCGCCAGAACCACCGAACTTGCATTCTTCGGTCACTATGAGCACTTTTCCAGTTTTTTTCACTGAATCCAAAATCGTTCTTACATCAAGTGGGTAGAGAGTTCTGGGATCTATTACCTCGATTTCAATACCCTTTTTTGCAAAGGTCTCGGCTACTTTTAGCACTTTATGTATCATGGCCTGCGTGGCAATTACGGTGATGTCGTCGCCAATTCTTTTGATATCAGCGATCCCGAGCGGAATGGTGTACTCCTCTTCCGGGATCAAGCCTTTTGTAAAATAAAGAAGTTTGTGTTCTAAATATATTACCGGATCATCGTCTCTTATTGAAGTTTTGAGCAATCCTTTGGCATCGTAAGGCGTTGAAGGTAAAACGACTTTAATCCCCGGTATATGCATGAAAAGTGCTTCGAGGCACTGGGAATGTTGGGCTGCGGCTTGAAATCCTGCCCCCATGCCGTTGGTCCTTATTACCAGAGGAACTTTTATTTTGCCCCCGCTCATAAAGCGCATCTTAGCCGCTTGATTTATGATTTGGTCAAAACAGACTCCGGTGAAGTCAACATACATTATTTCGGCTATCGGTCTGAGACCGGTCATCGCTGCGCCAACAGCACACCCTAAAATCGCCGTTTCTGATAAAGGTGTGTCTCTGACTCTCTCTTTACCGAATTTTTCAATGAAACCTTTGGTAATGCCGAAGATATTGCCATAAACCCCGACGTCTTCCCCCATTATGAAAACGGTTTCATCTCTCTCCATTTCCTCTTGTATGGCTTCTCTGATTGCATCACGATATGTTATTTCTTTCATTCCAATATCACCCTCATGGTGGCGAAGACGTCTTTATCCATCTCTTTTGGATCTGGGTAGGGGGAGGATTCTGCCCATTTAACAGATTTTTCAACCTCGGTTTCGATGTTCTTTTTGATCCTCTTGTCAATTGTTTCGGTTAATATGCCCAGACGCAAAAGTTTCTCTCGAAATCTCAATATCGGGTCTTTCTTCAGCCACTCATTAATTTCTTGCCTTGGTCGATAGATCTCTTCATGTTGGTCAGGGTCTCCTTCCCAGTGACCTCTCCATCTGTAAGTTATCGCCTCGATTAATGTGGGCCCCTCACCTTTTCTAGCCCGGTTCGCTGCTTTTTTAACCACCCCATAGACAGCCACAGGGTCATTTCCATCTACCTTCATTCCTGGTATCCCGTAGGCCATTGCCCGGGTTGCAACGCCCACAGGACATCCTAGACGTGAGGGGTATGAAAAGGCATATTGATTGTTTTCGCATAGAAATATGACTGGTAATTTCCAAATAGCTGCCAAGTTTAGCCCCTCATGAAAAGAGCCCTCTTGGGAGGCACCGTCACCAAAGAAACAGATTGTTATTTGTTTTGTTTTTCTTAATTTTGCTGATAAGCCACTGCCGTTTGCGATCGCAATACCCGCACCGACTATCCCATTTGCTCCCAATATGTTTCTGTCAAAATCCGCTAGGTGCATTGAGCCCCCTCTACCTCGATTGTATCCGGTTTCCCTTCCAAAAAGTTCGGCAAACATCTTTGACATTTGCAGACCGACTCCGATCATATGCCCATGGCCGCGATGGTGACTGACTAAATAGTCTCCCTTCTCTAGAGCCAAACAAGCCCCGGCAGGTATGGCTTCCTGCCCGATCGAAAGATGATACAAACCAGGGATTTTTCCCTCAGCAAACAACTCGGCAACTTTAGTTTCAAAACTCCTGATTCTTAACATCGTTGTATACATTTTTAAAAGAAGTTTCTTTGGAATCAAAGACACCATCTCATTTTTAGTGACAACATAACTTGTTTAGAGTTTCTTAAATACATGTGGTTTTCGATAAGCCCATTCATAATGTATATAAATAAGGAATAAAGAATAAAAACCGTATGAAAAGGAGTGTAGTGATAGCGGCAATAGTAGTGATAGTGATCGTGGTAGGGGCAGCAATTTGGATTGTAGGTCAACCGTCAACAACGGCAGAGAAACCGACCAGTATCGTTGTCAGGGCTTGGGGCGGAGGCTGGCAGTACGCGCTTCATGAAGCTGTGGGCAAAGCTTTTGAGGAAGCCACCGGCATAAAGGTGGAATACGATTACACAGAAGACAGCGAGTTGCAAGCACGAATTCGTGAGATAATTCCTGCTGGTCAGACACCTCCGGTAGATGTCAACTGGACGATATCAACTAACGCTTATCTTGAAGCGCAGTGGGAGTTGGTTTCCCCGATGTCTCTTGAGGAGGTTCCAAATCTAGCCAAGATGCGACCTGAGGCAAAGCCGGCAGCCAGTGTGATGGCAAAATACGGTGATAAATGGCCCTACGTTAACGTCTACGCCTACACCTATGTGCTGGCATACGTACCGGACTTGGTGACAGAAGTGCCGGACTCTTGGCTGGCACTCTGGGAGCCGCAGTACAAGGGCAAGATCGCGATGTACGATGACGGAATAGGATTCCACGCAGTTTTGGCCAGACTGGCCGGCGTTGAAATGAGCGAGGTTTTGGCTCATCCTGAGAAGATGGAAGCCGCCTGGGATCTGCTCAAGACATTGGCTCCAAACATCGGCGGACTTGGTGAGGATCCAGACTTTAGCATGTGGATCGAGAGAAAGGAAATGGCTCTGCTGGTTACCATATTGACCAATGTCTTTGAGGCGAAGAGGGCAGGCGCTGAAGTGGCTTGGGTGGTTCCAAAGGAGGGCGTGGAAGTCCACACCGATGCTTTGGAGGTTCTCAAGAACCTACCGCCGGAGCGTGACTACTGGGCTAAGCAGTTCATAAACATCGCCTGCGATCCCGAGGTTCAGGGCAAATGGGCGGAGCTTCTCGGATGCCCACCGCTCGCCATGGGTGCACCGATTCCGGACTACATGAAAGGAGATCCAGCTTTCCCGACCGAGCCTGAACACTGGGAAATGAACATCTTTGTACCGGAAGATGTTCTAGCACAATACCAGAAAGAATGGTTCGCAAAGTTCCAGGAAATCACCGGTTAATGCCGGGTTAACCCCCTACCGACAGGCACGCGGCACGAATGAGGCTGAAATATCATGGTGAGTGATAGCGACATTGGGTCCTTCAAGGCAAAAATGTATGCTTGGGCAAAGAAAAGGACGGGTTACTTGTTAACCCTCCCGGCAATAATAGCCGTAGGAATAATGACGGTTGGCCTTTTTTATTTTTCTCTCATTAGTTTTTTCAAGTATGATATTATTCAGCTTTTCATTCCAGAATTTACCCTTGAAAATTATGTACGGGTCTTTACCACCGAGGGAGTAGTTAATTCCTTCATCAGGACCTTCACCCTGACCGCGATAACCTGTGCGCTGTGCCTTCTCATCGGGATCCCCTATGCCTACTTTATGGTGAGGACGAAATCCCTGCTTCTCAAACGGGTGCTGCTACTGATGACGCTAGTGCCGTTTTTCATCGGGGAAATCGTTAAGGCCTATGCATGGCTGATAATCCTCGGGGAGAAGGGTTTATTGGGTTCAGTAACCCTGCAGCTATTCCACACTCCGGTGAGTTTGATCAACACTCCCTATGCGGTTTTGATGGGGCTTCTCCACATGCTGTTGCCAATGACGATTCTGCTCATAGCTCCATCGGTGACAGCGGTCAGCGAATATACCGAGATGGCTGCCCAGAACCTTGGGGCCACGCCGAGGCAATGTTTCTTCCACGTGGTTCTGCCCCAGTTGAAACCTGGCATTCTTGGAGCACTAATAGTTACCTTCGCCATAGGTGCCACTGAATATGCCAATCCCGATCTTCTTGGCGGCGGTGTATTCGACTTTGTGGCTAATGTGATGTACATGATGATCTTCAATGCCGTTAACTATCCCTACGGCGCAGCGATGGGTATGGTTCTAGTCATCACACTATCAGCTATTGTCTACATAATACTAAAGTTGGGAAAAATAGGGAACATTTTCGTTCGAGGCAGGTGATCGGTTGAAATGGTATACTAAAATCTTTCTCATTGGCGTGATGCTGTTCTTTGTTCTACCTTTGCTGATAGTACTGATTTGCTCCTTTACCAGCGCACCCCGGGTGAGCTTTCCCCCTGAGGGCTTCTCGATTCAATGGTACTTCACCGCATTGAGTTCGGCATGGTTTCAGACCGGTTTGAAGAACAGTTTGATCGCCGCCAGTTTCTGCACCGTTCTAGCTGTTCCTGTTGGCATGCTGGCTTCCTACGGGTTGCTCCGTTACAAGATAAGGGCGAGAAATGCCGTCCAGGTTTATCTTCTGCTTCCGTTTACCGTCCCGCTGGTGGTGCAGGGGATCTCGCTCCTGTTTATATATGCGCGCGCGGGGATGGTGGGGAATATTTTGGGTATCGGTTTTGCCCTCATGGAGATAAACCTGCCCTTCATGATCTGGTCGGTCTCTTCCGCGGTCAATCGCATGGATCCAAATCTGGAAAACGCTTCGATGAGCCTGGGTGCCAATGAAATCTATACCTTCTTACACATCACCATACCTGCCCTGCTGCCAGGCATAATGTCAGGAGGGCTCCTCATGTTTGTCCTGGGCCTGAATGAATTCGTGACCAGTCTCATGTTAACCACGATTTGGTCATCCACGCTACCGATAAGCATGTACACCAGAATCAAAACCGCCATCACGCCCGATGTTGCCGCGGCGGCAGCGATATACATCGTCATAGCGATAATTGCCATAATTATACTGGATAGGACGGTGGGTATCGAGTCTTATCTGAAGTGATGTTTTAGTGCGGACATGGGGGACGATTGAAGTTAAATGATGCTGGACCAGAGACCAATAGTTTAATAAAAGGCTGGACTCAATAAATCACTGATTCGAATGGCTAAGGAACAGGAGAAAGAGGCCAAGGGCAGCGAAGTTAAAAAAGAGGAGAAAAAGGGAAAGAAAAAGTTCACCGAGGTGGACCCGAGAACGCTCATCTCCGTGCCCACGATCCTCTGTCCCATGTGCGGGCTCCCCATGGAGATAAAGGGGAGGAAGGAGGTGGAGAAGACTGCGAGAACTCTGCGGGGGAAGACCACCCGAAAGGTCCCCCACCTTGTCTATCAGTGTGCCAAGGATAAGACGGAATTTAATCTGAACCTTGAGCGACGTGGAGGCGGTTGCTTTATTGCCACCGCAGCCTTTGGGACATCCATGGCGCATGAGATAAACGTGCTCAGGTCTTTCCGGGATAATTATCTGATGCGGGAAAGTGCGGGCCGGAGTTTCATCTCCTTGTACTACCGAGTTTCACCGACGGTTGCCAAGCTGATCAGCCGGTCGCAGGTGCTAAAGTTTATCACCAGGATGCTGCTGCTGCCGGTAATAAAAGCGGTTCAGAGAAAACTCGGTCTTTGAAGTTCGTAGGATGCCTGGTTCTTCCTTGATCTTCGGGACCAACCGAGCACTATTTAAGTGAGAAGCGATAACTCAGTTCAAGATACGTGAGGTCTCTTCAGGAGACCGGGGAGAAATAGTTAGAGCTGTTTTTCCGCAACGTATCTGAGAAAAAATAGGAGAGTTAGTAAAATGGCATATGGTGGAAGATACGGTGGGCCGAGAAGGTTCGGACCCAGGGAAATGCACAAGGCAACCTGTTCCGATTGCGGTGTAGATACCGAGGTTCCCTTCAAGCCGACCGAGGGCAGACCTGTTTATTGCAGGGAATGCTTCCAGAAACGCCGGGGATCAAGACGAGGCCCGTAGTTTGTTAAGCAATTATGGGCAACCAAAACCTCAGGCGCCGGTTGTGATTCCAACAGGATCATGACCAGAAGTCGGCGGGCGGTCCCGAGGGTCAGAACACCTCAATATTTGGGATGGCACCTCCGACAGGAAATTTTCTTTTTTGTATTTTTCATGTTTCAAAAATTTACCCATTTATCCCGTGGTTGGCAGCTTTTTTGCCCCGTGTCGATAGATTAATACTTGTTGAGGACATGACCAAAAGCCACCGCCTTCTTGCCGGGTTCCGCCCCATCCTCAAGGCGCTGTTGATCTTCCTCATCTTGAACTTCGGCATCTTCGTCTTGCTTTCATGCTGGCCATCTTTGCTGGGGTGGTTGTGGCTCTCCGCCGACCGTCCCTGGGGAATCATAACCTCGGCCTTTTCCCACGTGGATCTGGATCACATCGTCAGCAATGTCGTGGGTTTTATTTTTGCTGCGGCTTTATTCGTGCTGATCAACTTGAATAAATCCGAGAAGGCAAGGCGCCGCTTGAGTAACCGGTTTCTTCTGCTGGCGTTTGTTGCGGGTATCACTGCCAATCTGCTGCAGTATCCTTTCTTCTTGCTCAGAACCGGCAAGTCCTCCTACGGCGCCTCGGGGATTGTTTATGGTGCTCTCGGGATCGTTTTTTCATGCGCCCTTCATGATCTCCCCTCCAATATCAGGTTTATAGCAAGGGAACGCAGGCGGTTGGCAGCCAGAACGAAAAAACGGAGATCCCCTCGATTTACCATCGGCGGGGTAAAATTTTTTTCCAGCCTGTTTGCCATTTCGGTGGTCGTTTCTCTGCTGCTTTTAGTTCTCTTTGACATCAGCGCCTTTTTGAATATTGCACCTGAAGTTGATGTCTTTGCCCATGGAGTTGGTTTCTTAGCCGGTTTGGTACTATTCGTGGGTTTTCAGATGTTCAGCGAATATAGAAAATAGTTGATCGAGGCTCATCTTGACGCAGGCAGGAAAAGGCCATTGATTGTTTCATGATTTCTGAATTTATTTTCTGACCTTAACCCAAGTAGCTTTATTTTATCAGCTCGATTTTCGCCCCCAGCTTGCGCATGTCTTCAACGAAGCTTGGGTATGAGACCGGGATATTATCGACGTTTTCGACCATCGTTTTACCGCTGGCGACCAGACCAGCAACGGCAAAGGCCATGGCCATCCTGTGATCGTCATATGACTTCAGTTTGGAGCCCCGCAGATTGTTCGCGCCTTTAATTTTTAGCTCATCAGGCAGATCGATTATCTCCACACCCAGCTTGCGCAGTTCTGTAGCCAGGGCACGAAGCCTGTCCGTCTCCTTGAACCTCAGGTGGGGTATGTTGGTCAGCCGTGTTTCCCCGTCTGCAACCGAACCAACCACGGCGAGGACTGGTACTAGGTCGGGATTGTCACCGCAGTCGGCTTCGATGCCGCTGAGCCCCCCTTCTCCAGCGACCTCAACGGCATTTTTGAAAACTCTCACCTCGGCACCAAAGTCTTTCAGCAAGGAAACGATGCGCTTGTCCCCTTGGGCGCTTTTCGTGTCCAAGTTGTTCACCCTCACCGTGGAACCAGTTATTGCTGCGGCCCCGAGCGGAAAGGCCGCCGAGGAGAAGTCACCCGGAATGGTTAGATTAATCGGCTTCAGGACCTGCCCGCCGGGAATTTTGAAAGTCTTGAGCTTGCTGTCATGGATTATTTTTGCCCCCGCCATCTCAAGCAGTTCCAGGGTTATCTCGACGTACGGTTTCGAGCGCAATTCACCAGTTATGGTGAGGTTGACATCTCCTCGCGCATATGGGGCAGCAAGTAAAATTGCCGAAATGAACTGGGAGCTGATGCCGCCGGTTATCTCGACATCGCCTCCTTCAAGTTCTCCAGCAACGATAACGGGGGGCCTGCCATCCTTCCCCTCGCACCTGGCCTTGGCACCGAGTTCGGTGAGCGTTTCAATCAGGGGCCCCATCGGGCGCTGCAGGATTGACTGATCTCCGGTGAGTTTGGTGGGCTCGGTGGAAAGGGCAGCAATGGCGCTCATCAGCCTTATCGTGGTTCCCGAGTTCCGCGCGTCGATAACCCTTTTACGCGGTTTTATTTTTCCACCGGTGCCGCGGATCCTCCAGACGTTGCCCTCTTGTATCACCTCAGCGCCCATCTCCTTCACTGCTTCAATTGTGGCCATGGTGTCGTAGCCGATGAGCGGATTCTTTATAACACTTTCTCCATCGGCGAGCAGCGCTATCATGAAGGCGCGGTGAGTGTAGGATTTCGACGGCGGCGCGGTTATTTCACCCGAGAGCTTGGATGGACTCACGATTAGTGCGCTCATGTTTCTCCAGCGGGATATTGTCCTTCTTAAAATAAGAGACAATCGGTATTGTTAGGTCGGGATGAAGTTTTGGCTGCGAGGTGTCGCCTCATTTTTGGTGGGTTTGGTCCTGCTTTCGATATAATTTTTCAGCGATAATGAACACAGCCAATAATTGGAAAAGGTTTTGCAGTGGCGGCCGCATTCAGGTAAAATGTGTCCCCGATGGCTCAGAAAAGCCCACTACATGTTTTTAATCCATGCGCAGCATATCTCAAAAGGAGGTGTCGAGGTTGTCGGAAGCAGGTAAGCGCATCAGGCTGGAGCGGATAATTGACCGCAGGACCAAGCGGACGGTGATAGTCCCGATGGATCATGGTCTGTCCATGGGTCCCATCCAGGGATTGGAAAATATGGCAGCCATCGTGAACCAGGTAGCGGACGGCGGTGCCAACGCCGTGGTGTTGCACAAGGGGATCGTTCGCGCCGGTCATCGAGGTTACGGGAGGGATCTGGGGCTGATCATTCACCTTTCCGGAAGCACCTCGATTGGGCCCGATCCCAACTGCAAGGTGCCGATCGCCAGCGTCGAGGAGGCGATCTCGCTGGGGGCCGATGGAGTTTCCGTCCACGTTAATGTGGGGGCGTCCAACGAAGAGGAGCAGCTGCAGCACCTGGGTGAGGTGGCGGAGTCCTGTGCCAGGTGGGGAATGCCGCTGTTTGCGATGATGTATCCTCGAGGTCCCAAGGTTAAGGATCAGCATGACCCAGCGCTCGTTGCCCATGCCGCCCGGGTGGGTGCGGAGCTCGGCGCCGATATCGTGAAAACTGTTTACACTGGTGACGTTGAGTCCTTCAGCAAGGTGGTTAAGGGATGCCCGGTGCCAATCGTGATCGCTGGCGGCCCCAAAATGAACACAGATCTGGATGTCCTGAAACTGGCGTCGGAGGCGATGAGCGCCGGTGCCATCGGTGTTTCCATCGGCCGGAACATTTTCCAGCACAAAAACCCAACGGCAATGACCAGAGCGCTGGCGCGCATAGTGCATGAGGGTGCCACGATCGAGCAGGCGCTGCGTGAGCTTGAGCGGTGAGCTTTTTGGGTAGGCTTCTCTGGGTCAGGGCGGATTGGGATGAGGCGTGGGAGTCCAGAAAGCCATTCGTTAGGGTAGCAATAGAAACCGGAGCCGACGCCGTCTTGATAAAACCGGAAGATGTCCCGGAAGTCCTCAAGCTGGGAACCATTCTGATGGCTGCCGAGAAGCCTGCTCCTGGAATCAGCATCGCCATCCTCAACCTGACCAGGAGCGATGCCACTGAAGAGTTGTTGAGGCAAGTGAAAAACCTGCGCGCCCAGATGAAGGTAGCGGTTCTCGCCGAGGTTTCAAGCAAGGAGATGGAGAGGGCCGCCGTAGAGGTTGGCAAACACGTGGATTATCTGATCGCGGTAACACCGGATTGGAAGGTCATTCCTCTGGAGAACATGATCGCCGAGCTGCAGCGGTCGGACGTGAAGGTTCTGGCGGGAGTGAAAGACGCCACCGAGGCCAGGGTGGCCGTTGAGACGCTGGAGGTGGGCACCGCCGGAGTTCTTCTCGACCCGAGGGAGCGGGGCCCGGAGGAAATAAAAAAGGTCAGCGAAATGCTGGAGTCGCTATCACGGGAGAAGCTGGAACTCGTCCCGGCTAGGGTGAGGTCGGTTAGGCCGGTTGGAATGGGCGATCGGGCCTGTATTGACACAGCTACTTTGATGACCATCGGCGAGGGAATGTTGGTGGGTAGCCAGAGCAGCGGCATGTTTCTGGTGCATTCGGAGACATTGGCCAGCCAGTTCGTGGCTCCAAGGCCCTTCCGAGTTAACGCCGGAGCCGTTCATGCCTACATCAGGGTGCCAGGGGGCAAGACCAAGTATATGTCGGAACTCAGCGCCGGAGACGAGGTTCTCCTGGTGAACTTCAGGGGAGAGACCAGGGTATCCACGGTGGGCAGAGTCAAGATAGAGAGGCGCCCGCTAGTGTTGGTTGAGGTGGAGCACGAGGGGGAGATTTACAAGACCCTGCTGCAGAACGCGGAGACGATTAATCTGGTTGGCAAAGACGGCAGCCCGATTTCCGTGGCCAAGTTGAGACCGGGAGACGAAGTTCTCATTCATGTGGAGAAAGCGGGGAGACACTTCGGCGTTAGCGTCGATGAGACCGTGGTTGAGAGATAACCTGGTGTTATCTTTGAAAGAGTTTAAGCTTGGCAGGTTCGTTCTCAAGGCCCCGGCAGTTTGCGGCGCGGTTGAGGGCAGGGACGTGCGTGAGATGGGCCGGGCGGTTTCCCTGGCGCTGAAGAAGGGGGCTGATCTGGTTGAGCTCAGGATGGACAGCCTTGAAAACAGGGAAAACTGGCAGAGAATCCTGAAGGATGGTCTGCCCTTGATCGTAACCCACCGGCCCAAGAGGGAGGGCGGCGCCTTTTCAGGTAGCGAGAAGCAGCGGCTGGCGATAATTCTTGAGGCCATTGAGAGCCAGGTGCCGTGCGTGGACATCGAGTTCTCAACACCTAGAGCTCTGAGGGATGAGGCTGTGGCGGCGGCCAAGCGAGAGGGAGTCTCGGTGCTGATTTCCTGGCACGATTTTTCAACAACGCCCGGGATTGGAGTGCTCAACAAGATGGCAAGGGAAATGGCCCGGGCCGGAGGCGATCTCATCAAGGTGGTGACGACGGCTCGTGATCCCTCTGATTCAATAAGGGTTTTGGATTTCCTCGTCAACATTCAGGACAAGATTCCAGTTCCGGTGGTTACCTTTGCCATGGGGGAGGCGGGCAGGATAACCAGGATCGCCAGCCTGATGCTGGGCTCTCCCTTCACCTACGCCAGCGTCCGCAGACCAACCGCGCCCGGACAGTTTGATGTCGCCGAGATCAAACTCCTGCTGCAAAAGCTGATGCCGAGGGAGGGTGAGGGTTGAAATCGCTGAAGGTCTTCATGCTTATCGGAGATCCCGTGGAGGGCTCCCTTTCCCCGGTGATGATGAATGCAGCTTTCCGGGCGCTGAAACTCAACCATGCCTATGTGGCCGTCAGGGTCAGGGAAAAACTGCTCGGAGATGCTATCGCCGGGGCAAGGAGAATGGGAATAGCCGGACTCAATGTTACCATCCCGCACAAAATTGCCGTGATGAGTTTCTTGGACGCGCTGGATGAATCGGCAGCTCTGGCCGGAGCTGTTAACACGATAAAAAACAGCCGTGGCAGACTGGTGGGTTTTAACACCGATGGTGAGGGGGCGCTGTGGAATCTCGAGGAGAAAGCCGGCAGGGTGAAGGGCAAGAGGGTGTTGCTGCTCGGGGCTGGAGGAGCCGCGCGGGCCATCGCTTTCTCCCTAGTTAAGGCCGGGGCCGAACTGACGATTGCCAACCGGACCGTTTCGCGGGCTGAGGAGCTGGCCTCGTTGATCGAGCAGAAGCTGGGGAAAAAATTGGAAGTCATGTCAACGGATCGGGCCGAGCTTAAGAGGGCCCTTGCAGGGGTGGAGATTCTGATAAACGCCACCTCGGTGGGCATGCGGCCTAGGGAGAACGAGACGCTGGTAACGGCGGAGATGATGCATAAAAACCTGGTTGTCTATGATATCGTTTACAAACCCTTGCGGACACGACTTTTACGGGAGGCGGAGAAGGCAGGTGCCGTCACAATTGATGGTCTCGGCATGCTGGTGCGGCAGGGGGCCCTGGCCTTCGAGATCTGGACGGGGAAGCGGGCACCAATCAAAGTTATGGAGGCTGCCGCCAGAGGAGAGGTTGGAAAGGTGGTCGGTTGAGGATAGCGGTTGTAGGTGCCGGTGAGATGGGGAGGTGGCTGGCGAAGTTTTCCAAGCGCCTGGGCGAGGTGGTGATATCCGATGTTAACCTTCGCAAGGCCAGGAGATGGGCCCAAGAGTTAAAGGTCAAGGTGGACTCATGGGACAGGGCGGTGGCCAACGCAGAAATAATTTTCATCGCGGTGCCGATATCGGCGACTCCAGAGGTTCTGAAAAAGGTGGCCGGACTGGTCCGCCAGGGAGCACTTTTGGTCGATGTGGCCTCGGTTAAACTTGAGGTGGTGAAAGCGATGGAGGAGATAGGGCAAGACGTTGAGCTGGTCTCAATTCACCCCCTCTTTGGACCGGGTGCCTCAAGCTTGAAAAATAAGGACATTGTGGCAATCCCGGTCAGGCCGGGAAAGCGCTATCGGAAATTAAAAGGATTTCTGGTGAGGAACGGCGCGCGGATTGTCGAGACGGATGCCGAACTCCACGATCGAACCATGGCGGTGGTTCAGTGCCTGTCCCACTTTATCCTGCTTGCCTACGCTAGGACCCTCCAGTCCCTTGACCGTGGCAGGCTGACGGGGAAGGTGCGGACGCCGATGTTCTCCGCGCTGATGACTTTGGCGAAGGCGGCCTCGGCGGGCAGGCCGGAGCTGTATCTGGACATCCAGCAGCAGAATAAGTACGCGGGGCTGGTGAGGTGTTCGGCTTTGGAGGCCTTCCATTCCCTGGACGCCTCGTTGGCTAAGGGCGATCTAAAAGCCATCAAGGAGATCTTGGACGGGATGATGGCACTCTTTGGAAAAAATGAGGTCAGGCGTGCCTATAAAAATCTATATCGGCAGTTTGAGAGGGGAAAACTATGAAGGTTGGTGCACTGGGGCCGCGGGGGACCTATTCCGAGATCGCCGCTTGGTCTCAATTTAAGGGGCGGGCAGAGGTGGTGCTCTATCCCACAATATCTGATGTCGTTGAGGCAGTTGCCCGTGGGGAGGTTGATGCTGGTGTCATCCCGGTGGAGAGCCTGAGGGAGGGTTCGGTGGGTGAGTCGCTTGATGCACTCACCTGGGCTGATGTTAAGATAAAGGGGGAAATCGTCATGCCTATCACCCATGCCCTGCTCGGGGTGAAGGGAG
>JACIWF010000110.1 GCA_014361095.1 Hadesarchaea archaeon
ATATGGGCGCAGAATCCACAGTAAATATGCGGGATGGTCGGGTTATCAAAGTCAAATATTTCTTCGTCCGGTTCATCTTCAGTTTCGATGGTGATTTCCCATTGCCCCCACCAGACGGTAGCTCCTGAGGTGCCCAGAGGGATCGGTGTTGCTGCGGGTAAGCCCAGCAATCCCGCCGGATCCTGACGCCGGTAAACAACATCTTTGACGTTGAGATTGCGGAAGACCGATATTCCTGGAACTTTTTTCAACGGAGCGGGCGGCATGAGTTCGTAAACATTTTCCCGACAAAAAGTCACAAATTTATCAAAATATTTTTCCAGCGAAGTATCACCGACCGGGATGTTTGTGGCCATAGTTGCCCAGTAGTCCGTTGATCCAAAGGTTTCGAGTTCTTGAATGGCCCAGGCGGCATCAAAAGACTCTTTGGTCTTTGAGCTGTCAAGCCCAATCTTGTCGGAGAGGATCAGGTCAGCTAAAACCCAGGAGTACTCCAAAGCTGTCCAGAGAGCAATGATGTTTCCTTTATTCTTGGTGAACTCTTCCATCTTTCTTTCCAAAAGAAAATATCTTGAATCCACCAGAACATCAACATTTTCGAACGGGATTGAAATCGTAGCGCCCCTATCCCATGAACTAATTTTTATCCTTGATCCCTCAGGTAATGAGACGGTGGCGCGCACAAACCCTCCCTCGGCCTCTGAAATTTTTACCAACGGCGCACACGCTTCTTCAGGGAAGATTAATTCAATTCTGGGGTCATGTGTGCTGAATTCAAGCTCGGATATTGCGTTAAGCAAATGTCTTGTCGCCCTGAGGTTAATTTCCTGCAACCGGTTTTCGGGATAATCGCTGGCTCTTTTGCCTACGTCCCACAGGGCTTGGTAAACTGCATGCTTGGTAATCAGTTGAAGATTGTTGTGAACTTCTGCGGCGGCGGTGAAGAGAAAGGACAACGAAGAGTCGGAGATAGTATTCAGCGATTTGTGATGTTGGACAAATTCAATCTGGGCAATCATAACAAGGACGAGCACCAGCATGATTGCCCCCGCGGCGCTGAAGGGAACGAAACCTTTTTCTTTCATCGGGACCAGAACTCCAAGTTAACTTCGATGGTGGGGTCCATTTCCAGCCCCAGAGGCAAGACAGGCCCAACCCTGCACTCCAAAAGTTTCATCAGCTCGTCGTTTGAAATGGGCAGAGGAAGCAGCACCGTTTCAGAGCAGAGCCTAACTCCGGATGAGGAAAGATTCTCGATGACGAGGTTAAAATCAAGCTTAGCGAGATCAGTTTCAAATGGAATAGCTTTCACAGAAAACCGATATCCAAATCTACTGCCGACGAGTTCATCAAGCACGATTTTTAGAAGAGCGGTTAGCTCCTTGTTCATGTCTTCGTTGGACCAAATTGTGTCAATGGTTTTATCAACTATTTTCAATTTTAAGTTGAGCAGGACATCCTCAGCCAGCAGTTGCCTGATGTCTTTGTGGTAAAAATTTTTCGAGACCATATCTTGGATTATCAAACCATCCAGTTCTGGGACTCGAAAACCGGCCTGATAGCTGAATCCTCCGAGTTGATCTGCGGTGCAGTTCAGCAGGGCGAGAAGGGCGTTTCTGGCAAAGCTCGCAGCATACCTTTCCTTAATTATCTCAGCTTCGGCTTGATTGAAGCTGAATAAGATTGCAAAGGACAGCGAGACCAAAATGGCCAAGATCAATATATCGGCGGTGAATCCCAGCCCCCGCTCGTTCAAGTTATTCCCTCCAAAAGTGGACAACCAATTCGCAGAGTTGCACCGATTTATTATCCCAGCAAAGAGCAACCGGAAGATTTACACTTAACTTGGAAAAATTTCCGTCCAGTGTTTGTGGACTCTGGTTCTGGAGGTAGACGACCTCTCCGGAAAGCGAGCGAATCTCAACCTCCACCATAATCCCTTGTGAAAACAAAATTTTTGAAAAGTTTTCCAGCCTTTCCGATGAAATCTTGATTAGCCCAGGGTTTTTCTCAGATGCGGCCAGGGTGCTGCTGATGATCGTTTCTGCCGTGTTTAGAGCCAGATTGAACTCTTCAACTTCTTGCTGGGTTTCCGAATATCTTTGATATGAGTTAATCGTCGCGGTTGCCAGCATTAACAGTAGCGTGGTAGCGAAAATGGCAGAGAGCAAATCCTCGCCCACGTGAAGGCTCATCCGACCAACTCTAAGTTTATCCCATCAGACTTTCGAATCAGAATTCCCCGAGGATTTTGCTCTGAAAGGAAAAAGTCCCCATTATTGACGATCGAGTCTAAGATGAGCAAACGTTCGAGTTTACTTCCTGAGTTGATTTTCACGGAGATTACTTGAAGCCCGTCAATTAGCTCTCCCTTAACCGAAACTTCAAACCTGTCAGCTATGGGGGGCAATTCTCGGTAGAACTCGGTCCCCTTGGGAAGACCGTTTATTTTTTCTAAGGCACCGGTGATGGTCCCTGCGATCAGCTCAAGCTCTTCTCTTTCGTTCAATCGGTCGGTAGTTGTTTTCATCGAGAAGGCGAAGCCAATGAGTGCAATGGCGGCAATGGCGACGCCTGCCTTGCCTAGAAGAAAGACGGCCGATGATCCATCCTTTTCCATTTCAGGCCCTCTCGACCTTTATAAAGAACCCGCTTCCCTCTCGGCAAACGCGCAAAAGGTAAATGCCGCTCCTGAGTTCATTTTCACTGGCCAGTATTGGTAGCGGCAGAACCTCGCTCCTGACCGTTCCTCCGATTAGAAGCTGGACAATATTCCCCTTCAGGACAATCAAACCGTCGCCCAATTCAATATCAACGAGCCTTGAATCCCCCAAACCGCCAGCGCAGAGAATGCAGGATTGTTCCACAAAGAGATTGAAGCTCTCAATTGCCCGTCGCTGGCTGGACATTCGCTGCGCTCGGCTTATGGCTTCAATCCCAATGGAAACGGTGCCTGCAGCCAGTATCGCACCGATCATTATAATCACCGGCAGCGACTCCATGCCGCGGCTATCTCTTCTCATGAAAGATTACCTCACCGCGACCTGACCTTG
>JACIWF010000111.1 GCA_014361095.1 Hadesarchaea archaeon
CCGGAGAATATTTTGAAAAAATATCCAAAATAATTCCTGGGGGAGTGAACACCGCCATTCAGTTTTTTAGGCCCTATCCACTGTACATGGCCAGAGGATTCGGTGGCAAGCTGTGGGATTTGGATGGAAGGGAATATGTAGATCACTGCCTAGGCTACGGTGCCATGACTGCAGGCCACGCCAACCCGGTTATAATCGAGGCCATCAGTGAACAGGTAAAGAAGGGGACCCTGCTGGGATTCCAAGCTGAGGGCGCATATGAATTGGCCCAGGAGCTGATGAGGCGATATCCCTACGTGGAAATGCTTCGTTTCTCGAACACCGGGCTGGAGGCGACGTTCTATGCCACCAGATTGGCCAGAGCTGCGACGGGCAGAAAACTAATCGTGAAGATGGAAGGGTGCTATCACGGTGCCAGTGACGTCCTGATGATAAGCGATAAGCCCAGAAGGCGCGTGCAGCTGGGATCAATCCACAATCCCGCCTCAACGCCGGACTCACTGGGCACGCCGGAGGAGGTTGTCAAGCAGACATTGGTGGCACATTTCAACGATGTCGCCAGTCTGGAGCGGGTGCTCAAGAAGCACGAAAATGAAGTCGCAGCGATAATAACCGAACCGGTGCTGACCAACAGCGGCATCATAACTCCGGAAAAGGATTACTTCAGGGAGGTCAGGAGACTCTGCGACGAGTACGGTGTTCTTCTGATTTTGGATGAGGTTAAGACCGGCTGCAATCTTTCCGCGGGTGGCGGTAGCCAGCTGTATGGAATCGAGCCAGACCTGGTGACCTTCGCCAAGGCCATCGGCGGCGGCGCTCCTCTAGCGGCGTTTGGCGGCAAAAGGGAATACATGGAGATGATAACACCGCTCGGCGGAGTCGTGCACTACGGAACTTACAACGCCAACCCACTCTCCATTGCCGCAGGACTGGCTTCGCTGAAAAAAGTGATGACGGATGCCGCTTACGCAAAGATAAACAAGATGGGCGATGAGCTTTACAAGGGAGTGGTCGATGCCATTGCTGATACCGGCATAAAGGCCACCGTGGGCAGATGCACCATGATGGGAAGCATCTTCTTCGGATTGGATGAACCACCAAAGAACTACCGCGAGGCCTCCAAGTGTGACGCTGCCAAGTGGAGCAGATACTGGCTTCATATGCTGAACCGCGGGGTAATTCCGGCCGGTTCGGCTTGGTTTGAGGAGTGGATGGTTTCCGCGATGCATGAGCCAGAGGACATAGAGAGGACCATCCAAGCCACCTACGAGACCTTCAAGGAGATCAAGGATTAACCACAGTGGCTCCAGATACCGGGACAGCCGTTTGGACGCATCGGCCAGCTAGCGGAGGAGGCATTTATCTAAAAGGAACACCGATGTCCATCAGTTCCTTTTTCACTTTTTCGTAGATGTCCTGCCATTCCTTGGAGGGTTCCAGCGATTTCAGATCCATACACTCGGTGAAGCTCTTACCCAGCGGCGGATCCTTGATCTTATCTTCAAACTTGACGAAAAGCTGTTTGATTAAATCGTTAGCGTCCTCTCGTTTGATCCCAGCGACGGCGTGGGCAACTTCCATTGACAGCCTGAACTCCAACGGTGAGATGTAATTTTCTTTTCCGGCCTTCAATGCCAGCGGCCCACAGTGGAAGTCGTAGCCGGAGGCGACGGCGGCTATTGTCTTCGCTGCACCCTCATAGAGGATCATTTCGGTGCAGGGACCGGCTGCCGCGAAGTGATAGCAGTATTCCAGCGCCTCAACGTTTCTGTTCATGCCAATTAAGAACAGGTCCGAGGCCCAGATGGCTTCGCGGCTGGAGCTTGTTCCTGTCCAGATGTCGATGGCGTTCCCGCCGCTCAGGGTCGCGCCCAGCAGCAGACATTCTATTTCCTGTGCGGCGGAGACGATTGCGGTTCCCTCCGGACCCCCGGCAATACCGCCGAGGACCGGTGTTGGATCGTACATCAGGTTAACGTCGGTGCACCTGGATGTATACAGCACCTTGGAAAGAATGTCATAGTTTATCTTTAGCTCGTTAACGCAGCTGGTCAGGATGCAGTCGCCCTTGGTAAGCCCGCCGGAGGACATGGCGGCCATGAATGCAGGGAGGCCAAGTCCGGTCATTCCGCCGACCACGGGCAGCCCCTCTTTGCCGGCCTTTCGCACGCCTTCCTTAGATGAGGTGATCTCATACTTTGAGGCAAAGATTTCAAGCGGTGAATGTAGCTTTACTTGGGTTCCTTGGAATTTGGGAATCGTCGGCCCCCAGTACCCCTCAGCGAGCGTCTCCTTAGCAATGGCAGTGGCCACGGTTTCAGCCAGTTCCTCAGCTATCGGCATACCGCTGGGTCCTGGAACCAGCCAGGGCACGCGTTTATCTCCGGAAATTCTGGGCGTTAGTATTCTCGTTCTCTCCCCTTGCCCCACCGTGATCTTCTTCGGTGCCGATCTTAGCCCTTCTTTGATTTCCTCCTCGGAGAATTTTATCAATCTTCCCGTGTCCGTGCAGAGTATGCCTAGGTCAAGAAGCAACCTTTTTCCCGCCTCAAAGACGGCGTCGGCAAGGCCATCATCGGTGGGTACAGGCTCAGCTGGATTGTATCTGATGTCGTAATCCCTTGCCAGCTCCCGAAGCTTCCTGGGCAGGATTTTCTTGTCAAATTGTCCCTCGTCCATAATCGGGCCAGTTTCAGCCCGGTTGTAGATTTCAGCCGGCGTGAGCGTCAATCTCCGTCACCTCCTTGGCCAGTCGAACGGCTTCGGTCGCATTTTGGCCGTAACCATCCGCCCCAACCAATTCTGCGAATTCTTTGGTCACCGCCCCGCCGCCTATGATCACCTTAAATTTATCTCTGACCTGCTTGTCCTTCAGGATCGAGATGATGTCCTTGATAAAAGGAGCGGTGGTTGACATGAGGGCCGATGCGGCAATGATGCCGGCATTAACCTCTTCGGCTTTTTTCACGAAGTTCATCGCCTTGACGTCTCTTCCCAAGTCGTGGACCTGAAAGCCCGCAGCCGATAATAGCGCTGCGACCAAGCTCTTCC
>JACIWF010000112.1:0-986 GCA_014361095.1 Hadesarchaea archaeon
TAGCCACCGTGGATCTCGGCGGTGTAAGAAGAGACGTCCTCGTCGGCTTTGAGGGCAGTTCTCCCGGACAGCTGGTCATGATCCACGCCGGGATCGCCATCGGGAGCATTACTCCGGAGGACTTCTTGGCTAACGTCGCCGTCTACCGCGACCTGATTGAGGAAGAACTCATCAGCTCCGGCCTCGATGAAAAATCCGCTAGAAATAAAGCAAACGAGGAGATGAACACCCTGCTGCAGTCTTTTGGATTTGATAAGTCCATTGAGGAAATTCACTCTGCCTCGAAAAACTCTGATTGACGCCCTACCACTGGCTGACTTATTAAAAATGAAGGGTTTTATCTCAGCTGGGTGTATATTGTTGAGACCCAAATGGACCTAACACCCCTGATAACGGCCTTCGGTATAATCGCGCTCGCAGAATTGGGCGACAAGACCCAGCTCGCCACCATAACCCTTTCCTGCAGATATCGACCGATACCGGTCTTTACTGGCGCCATGCTCGCTGTCATCGTAATTGATGGAATAAGCATCTTGGTGGGCACAGCACTGGCCGACCTACTGCCCCTGCAGGTTCTGAAGTTAATCAGCGCGGGCATCTTCATCTTGTTTGGCGTGAAAAATTTTCTTTCAGACGAGGACAAAAAAATGAATCTCAGAAAAAGCCGTTCGGCACTGGCGACCTCATTCTCGATGCTGGCCCTGATGGAGCTGGGCGACAAAACTCAGTTCTCGGTCATTGCGCTGGCCGCCAAATACAACTCCCCGCTGCTCATTTTTGTTGGAATGACGGCCGCATTTGCCCTGCTCATGGGGCTTGGGGTCCTGATGGGCTACAGATTGATGAGGTTCATCCCAAAGAGATATCTTAAAATAATCACCAGTGCGGTGTTCCTGATCTTCGGAGCCTCCTTCCTTTTGGAGGCGCTTATGGCATAAATCGGTTCGTTCATCATTTATATTGAAACAAAACCTGGTTAAAGTGAT
>JACIWF010000112.1:996-3019 GCA_014361095.1 Hadesarchaea archaeon
CCCTGGGGGAATACTCCGGCATCAAGGGTTTCCGCAACGTCTACGAGAAGCTGGAGGTGGAGTTCCAGTCCGCCCATGGGAGCTGATAATAATTGGCGCTGGTCCGGCCGGGTTGACCGCGGGGCTGTACGGGGTCCGTAGCGGGCTCAGGACATTGGTCATCGAGGAAAAAATTCCGGGTGGAACTGCCGCTGACTCACCACTGATAGAAAACTACCCAGGATTCCCCTCGATAAGCGGTCAGGAACTGATGGCCAAGATGGTGGAGCACTGCCAAAAATTTGGAGTGCCCATCAAACAGTTTGAAAGGGTCATCTCACTTGATCTGACGGGTGAGAAAAAGCGGGTAAAGACAGAAAAGGGAGAATACGAGGCCTCAGCCATCATCATCACCTCGGGCAGCAGTCTCCGGGAGCTTGGGGTGCCGGGTGAAAGTGAGTTCCGCGGTAAAGGCGTGAGTTACTGTCCCGTCTGTGATGGCGCCTTCTTCCGCGGAAAAAACGTCTTGGTCGTGGGTGGAGGAAACTCGGCCGCTGTTTCCGCCATCTATCTGTCGAACATTGCCGCCAGTGTCAAGCTGGCCCACCGGCGGGAGAAGCTGAGGGCCGAGGAGGCCTATGTGAGAGATCTGCTGAACCGAAACGTGGAGATATTGTGGAACACCGAGGTAAAGGAGATAAAAGGCGACAATGTTGTCAGAAGCGTGGTTCTGTTTAACAACAAAACCGGCGAGACCAGTGAGTTGAAAATTGACGGCGTTTTCATCCAAGCCGGTGAGATCCCAAACAGCCAAGTGGCTAAGGAGGCCGGAATAAAGGTTGACGAACACGGCTACATCATCGTCGACAGCCGGCAGAGGACCAACATTCCCGGGGTCTACGCTGCCGGTGATGTGACCGCGACCCCCGTCAAACAGGTTGGTGTTGCTGTGGGTCAGGCGATCATCGCAACCATTGATGCCTTTGGCTACATCAAAAAGCCCTATCACTACAAGAGCTGACCAAAACTACTTCAGAGCCAACGGGTGATCCTCGCCTCCAAAGCGCCCCTCGGCATGGCCCCAACAATCCGGTCGACCAGCCGCCCCTGTTTAAAGACCAAAAGCGTGGGGATGCTCATTATCTGAAGCTCTGAGGCAATCGACGGGTTCTCATCCACGTTGAGTTTCCCGAAGGTTATTCTCCCAGCATACTTCTGGGCCAGTTCCTCGACGACTGGTGCGATCAGTCGGCACGGGGTGCACCACGGTGCCCAGCAGTCAACCACTAGGAAAGGGCGTGTCTTGATCAGTTCCCTGAAAGAGGCAGCGTTAAGCTCTATCGGCTTCTCCAACACCTTTTTCTCCTCTCCACCGCTGCCTTGCCTTCTCATCAGCTCCTCCAACTTTCTCTCCCTTATCCTTCTCAGTTCTTCATCCCAGTCCATGGTCTCAAAGATAATTTTGCTTCCTGATTTAATACCCGGGTGCAGTTAATTCCAGCAAAGACCGCCAAACCCAGAATTAGATCTCTCACTGGAAGCATATTATAATGTAAAACGAAGACAGAATAACAGGAGTTGACAGTGGTCTGGTGGGGCTGAACATGATCGGGAAAAAGCTCTTCGGCACCAGAGGTATCCGGGGGCCGCTATCGACAAAGGTGACCCCAGAACTCATGCTGAGGCTCGGCAGCGCTCTGGCGGAATATGTCAACGGTGGTGAGGTGGTGGTTGGATGGGACACCCGAACATCGGGGGAGATGCTGGCCCGCGCCTTTACCGCCGGCCTCATCTCAGGAGGATCGGAAGTTATCGAAATCGGCATCGTTCCCTCACCCTGCCTCGCTTTCACCACCAGATCTCTGGGAGCTGGAGCCGGTGCCATCATTACCGCCTCCCACAACCCGCCTGAGGACAACGGCATCGCCTTCTACCGCTCGGACGGGACTGAGTTCCTGACCGAGGATGAGGTTTCTCTGGAACGGATATTCTTTGCTGGCGGGAGCAAGATTACCAGATGGGATGAACTGGAGACCGTGCGAAG
>JACIWF010000113.1 GCA_014361095.1 Hadesarchaea archaeon
CGGAACCTCCTTGCCAGCTCCTTGACTTTAAGAAGACAATCGGTGGAGCATGTGTAGGGTGCGTGCGGGCCAAACATCGTCAGTATTCTGCCCCGCGCTTTTCCGTGAAATGAGGTCACGAAGCTCCGGCCGATTCTTATCTCCTCTCTCATTTTTTTCTCGTCATCCCGGTCAATCATTCCGTAGGATAAGACTCCTCTCAGCCCAGCTTTAATCACTGCCCGGGCGACCTGATCCATGTGGAAGTAGTTGTCGGCAAAACAAGTGGTGCCAGATTTTATCATCTCCAGCGATCCCAACAAGGCTCCAATATAACAGTCACGCGGCCTCATCAGCTTTTCCATCGGCCAAATCTTATTCGAGAGCCATTTGTCCAGCGGCATATCATCAGCAAAGCCGCGAAGTAAGGTCATCGCTAGGTGGGTGTGGCCGTTAATCAATCCGGGCAAAACTGCCTTTCCTCGCGCGTCGATCACGATGTCCGCCTTCTCCGTTACCCGTTCACCCACGGCAACTATTCTGCTGCCCTCTATGGCCACCGAACCGTTTCTGATTATCCGGCGATCGGAATCCATCGTGACCAAGAGGCCGCCCCTGACCAAGATATCGATCAATATTTCACCTAACCCTTGAGCGCCTTCGCGATTGCTCGTCCGAACTCGCGGGCTGCTCCTGGACCATTTGCCGTGATCACCCTGCCATCGACGACCACCGGCTTTTCCTGATAGATGGCTCCACCATCCGTTATTTTCTGCACGTAGTCACCAGGGAAAACCGTGGCCTTTTTATCCTTGAGCACCCCGGCGTTGGCGAGGATTACCGGTGCAATACAGATGGCCCCAACAATCTTTCCTTTTTTAAACGCCTCGCTGGCTATCAAGAGGGCCTTCTTGTCCTTAAAGTAAACCGCCGAACCCGAACCACCGACAAAGACAATTCCATCGTAGTCATCAACTTTTACCTGATCAAGCGTTATATCTGGAACCACTCTGGCGCCAAGCATCCCTCGCACTTCTCCTTTCTTGGTGCTGGCCACCGTGGTCGCCACTCCGGCGCGCTCAAGTTCCTCCTTAGTGTGGAGAAGTTCTTCGTCTCGAAAGTTTTCAGGAGCTATAATAAGCAACACTTTTTTTGCCAGAGGAATCACCAAGATAAATTGCTCCGGAAGTTAAAAATAGCTGCCTGCTCCAAAAGCTTTTCATTTCCTGAACAGTAAACTTGGCTTTGTCCTTGGTTTAGCTGTCTGTGAGTACCATCGGGAAAGACACCAATAATCCAGTGAACTAAAATTTGAAGAAACGTCTAAAATTTAAACCAAATAGGACCAATTGAAAAGGGTGAGATGATGGCCAAGTTCTACATCACCACACCGATCTACTATATCAACTCGGTGCCTCACATCGGTCATGCCTACACCACTGTGGTAGCCGACACCCTGGCTCGGTGGCACCGGCTGCGCGGTGACGATGTCTTCTTCTTAACCGGGCTGGACGAGAACTCCGCGAAGACTATGGAGGCGGCAAAGGAGAAGGGTTTCAAGGACATCCAATCCTACGCCGACTCAATGGCGAACCTATGGCAGGGAACTTGGAAGTTGCTGGATATCAGCAACGATGATTTCATCAGAACCACCCAGGAAAGGCACCGTAAAAATGTCGTCGAGTTATTCGAAAGGATCAAATCCAATGGAGACATCTACAAAGGTAGCTACGAGGGGCTCTACTGTGATGGTTGTGAGGCATACTATACTGAGGCTGATCTTGTCGACGGGAAGTGTCCTTTACATCTGACTAAACCAAGGTGGCTCAGGGAAGAGAACTACTTCTTCCGGCTTTCCAAGTATGCCGATGCCCTGTTGGAACACATCGAGAAAAACCCCGATTTCATCCAGCCGGAGGCGCGCCGGAATGAGGTCATCAACTTCATCAAGCAGGGTTTGAAGGATATCAGCATCACAAGACAGAACCAGCATTGGGGAATAGACGTTCCGAACGAGCCGGATCAGAAGATCTGGGTCTGGTTCGATGCCCTGACCAACTATCTGCTGCCGAAGAACTATTGGCCGGCTGATGTCCACATTATCGCTAAGGATATCATCAGGTTCCACTGTGTCATCTGGCCGAGCATGCTACTCTCCGCCGGACTCGAACTTCCTAAGAAAATTTTCGCCCACGGTTTTCTCACCGTTGAGGGCAAAAAAATCAGCAAGTCGCTGGGCAACGTTATCGATCCCGCCTATCTCGTGGAAAAATATACCGCCGATGTCGTCAGATACTTCCTGATCCGGGAGATCTCCTTCGGCCAGGATGGCAATTTCTCCGAAGCCAGTCTGGAAGCCAGGCTGAACGACGAGCTGGCCGATGTCCTCGGCAATTTTGTCCATCGCGTGCTCACATTTATCCGAGATCGATTTAATTCCAAGGTGCCAGATGGAAAAATTGATGAAAAGATTGAGGCTGAGATTAAAAACCGCTTGGCCAAGGTAGAACAACTGTTGCTGGAACTCAGGGTCTCCCAAGCACTCGAAGAGATCATGGCAGTAGCCCGTCTTGGCAACGAATACTTCCAAAGTTGTCGGCCATGGGAGGCCCTGAAAAGAGAAAAGGAAAGGGCCGCAGACTGTATTCTCACCTGCGCCAACTTGGTGAAAGCTTTGTGTGTGGCCCTGACTCCATTCATGCCCTCGACTGCGGCCAAGCTCTCTCAGCAACTCGCCATCGAGGTGAAAAGCTGGGATCAGGCTAAGTCTTTTGACCTCAGACCGGGACACCAAATAGGTGAGCCGGTGGTTCTCTTCACCAAAGTCAAATCAAGCGGCGGGGAGAGACGAGAAAATAACCTGATCTCCATCGACGAATTTGGCAAGCTTGACATCAGGGTGGGTCAAATTACCGCTGCTGAAATGATTCCGAAATCAAAAAAACTAATCAAGCTGGATGTTGACCTCGGAAAGGAAAAACGAACAATCGTGGCAGGTATAGCTGAGAAATATTCACCCAAGGACCTTGTAGGAAA
>JACIWF010000114.1 GCA_014361095.1 Hadesarchaea archaeon
GAGCCTTCGGGGAACGGGGATCCGTGCAGAAACCCGAGTTAAAAATCGGGGGAGGGTGCGGATAATTCCTGTGGAAGTACAGGAGGGGACAACTACTGCGGGAAAAAGACCCTGACAAGAAAAAATGGCGAGCTAGCGAAGTGGTCGAGATTCGCGGTCTCGCTAGGAAAGTATTGGCAGGGTCGAAATCCCCGCCGCTTTTTTTATGGTCAGGTTAGAAATTTGATGTATTTCAAGGCCCTTCTTATTCCGATTGATTTCAAAACCTCTGGCGCCCTTGCAACCAACGCAGAGATCACCTTCTCATGGTGATCGAAATCAAAATTTTTCAACACTATTTCCCTGACCTCATCCTGTATCAGAAAAGTGGACAAAAAATTAAGATCTTCATTTGACATTTGATCAAACAATTTCTTAACGCGCATGCCGACCCTAAACTCTGAACCAAACTTTTTCATGACCGCTCCGGGATAACTCTCAAGATCCCTCATCCTGCCGCTTTCGAAAGCTCTAATCACTGTCTCGGCCGCAAGTTTGGCACAACACAATCCAATATAAATGCCTCCTCCAGTAAGCGGCTTAACCTGTCCGGCGGCATCACCGACCAGAAGCACAGTTCCCTTATGAATCCTACGGGACATACATTCCGGAATCACTCCCGTGCACCGGTTGTGGACGACTTTACCAACCTTTCCAGAGACTACGGGATGCTCAGAAAGGAAACTTCTCAGCAGACGGACTGGATTGCCGGCCGCAGTGCCTAAGCCCACTCTGGCAACTTTCCCGGCTTTAACCATCCATCCAAAGAACCCGGGTGAGAAAGACTTATTGAGATAAATTTCAGCAACGTCCCTATCTACATCCGCCTCAGTTTCGACTTGGGCACATTTAACGTACTTGCTGCTGACCAAAAGACCTAGCTTGCGGGCAACAATGGAATGGGGGCCATCAGCCCCAATCACCACTCTGGCCTTCAACTTCACCCCATCTTGGGTTTCTATCAATGGCGTGTCGTTGAAGTCAAGGTCAACGCACCTCCTGCCCAAAAGTAGGTCTGCGCCAGCTTTTACAGCTGCATCGGCCAGCGAGCGATCAAACTTCTCCCGATCGACCACTAGCGCCTCAACTTTTCCCCTTGTCAATTTTATCGAATTGTTAGAAGGAGGATAAATCTTGGCTCCCCTTAATCTGCCTAGAACCCATTTTCCCGGTTTTATCCCGAGCTCCCTGAGGCCGCTCAAACCAACTATCCCGGTGCAACATGCTGGTTTGCCTACCTCAGCATGTTCTTCCACTATCGTTACCTTAAGACCGTGCTCCGCCAAGATCTTCCCAGTGAAGCATCCCGCCGGCCCCGCACCAATAATTAGGACGTCAGTTTCCATCAACTTACCTCATCATTTTTTAGGTTACAATTAGATAACGCTAACGAGTGACTCTATGCTCGAAGCAGCCGGTTATGTCATCATAGGCCTTATCCTTGTGCTGGTGCCCGGTTTTCTGCTTTCAATAGTGCTTTACCCTAAAAGGGAAAACCTTGATTTCTGGTCCCGGGCCGGTACCAGCCTAGGCTTAGGTGCTATGATTGCGGCCTTGGTGGGCTATGTAATCTCAATGCCCGGCCTAAGCGTTCTTTCACTCGGTTCTTTCGTGATGGGTACATTAATAGTCTGCATTATTCTGGCGATCATTGCCTATTTGCGCGGTGGGTTTGGTGTGATCTTCTGGTATAAAACTCAAATTCTTTGTAAATTCCGAAAACAGAGGAAAGAAACAGACGCGCAGACAAAAACCTCCGAGGGGCCGATAACTAGTTGACGGGGGACCTCGGTGTTCAAGTATAAACAGGTAATCGTGGTGAGGGCTGATTTGAAGATGAGCCCTGGAAAGCTCGCCACCCAGGTTGCCCACGGTTCGGTTGGGGCTGCCGAACTAACCAGAAAAAAACATCGCAGATGGTTTTCCAACTGGTTCTCCGAAGGGCAGAAGAAGGTTGTGGTGAAGGTTGGAAGTGAAAATGAACTTCATGATCTTAAGAAAAAGGCCGATAAACTTGGTTTGCCGAACATGCTGGTCGTGGACGCAGGTTTGACGGAGCTTGCTCCCGGAACTGTTACTGCCCTGGGAATCGGGCCGGCACCAAATGAAATTTTGGACCAAGTCACGGGAAATCTTCAGCTGCTTTAGGTGACTGGAATGAAGCTAAAAGAAGTTGGTGAAAAGGTCCTCATCGAAACCGCGAGGAAGACGTTCGGGAGAGGGAAACCGATCCGAGTCGGGATAGGCGACGACGCGGCAGCGATAGATTTGCCCGGAAAAAAATGTTTGGTGGTCACCACCGACATGTTGGTCGCCAGTACTCATTTTCCGGCAGGAATGAAACCTGAGCAAATGGGAAAAAAGTCCGTCATAGTTAACCTCAGCGACTTGGCCTCAATGGGCGCCAAACCCTTGGGCCTTGTTTTTTCTGTTGCACTGCCCCGAGAACTCGAACTAGAACTTGTCAATAGAATCATGCAGGGGATGGAATCAGCAGCAAGAGAATATGAAACCTACGTCGTGGGGGGCGATCTTGATGAGGCTGAAGAAATTACCATCGCCGGTTCCGCTTTTGGACTTGCCGATAAAAACAAACTCCTCAAAAGATCGGGGGCTAGAAAAGGAGACCTCTTGGCAGTCACCGGGGATCTTGGCGCTGCCTCTGCTGGACTTAAAATAATTATGGAAAAAATTCCCGTCCAAGGTTACGAAGAACTTGTAATGGCTCAGCTGGAGCCTAGGGCCAGGGTAAAAGAGGGAATGGCACTAGCCCGAAGCGGACTCGTAAAGGCAGCCATAGATGTCTCCGACGGTCTCGCCACCAACCTCTGGCATCTATCCCGAGAAAGTGATGTCAAAATTATAGTAGATAGGGAAAAAATACCCGTCCATAGCTTGGTCAAAAAATTCTCGGAACAATATGGTTACGATATTGATGAGTTCGCGCTTTATAGTGGGGAAGATTTTGAG
>JACIWF010000115.1 GCA_014361095.1 Hadesarchaea archaeon
AATCGGGGAGCACAGCTTTTCTAGCAGAGATATTAATGTTGCAATAGGATCACATATACTCTCGCTTCAAAAAGATCTAAAGGTTAATCTCACTCATCCTGATGTTGAAATATCAATTGAGGTTCGGGGAAATGATGCCTATATTTTCTCCAAAACAATTGAGGGCATCGGTGGATTGCCTGTAGGGACCCAAGGAAGAGTCGTGGCAATTTTATCTGGGGACAAAAAGGATGCCGTCGCGGCGTTTATGATGCTAAAGAGAGGATGTAACGTTGCCCCGCTTATTTTCGATCTATATGGAAGTTTAACTCACCGTCTTACCAGGCACTCCCTTTCTCAAGCAAGGAAACTGTCAATTTTAGGCGCAGATGAATACGTCTGGATATTTCCACTTAACCACATCCTAAACCAAGTTCGGAAAAAGACGGATGGCAAATTTTCTTTCTTTATACGCAGGCGTTGTGAATTACGCGCCGCCGAGTTAATCGCAAGAAAAGTCTCTGCCGAAGCAATCGTTGTCGGCGATGATGCAGAATCTATCGTCGAGATAATGCTGCCCAATCTACATCTTCTCGATGCTGCCTGCCGGCTGCCCGTACTGAGACCGCTTTCCTGTCTGGAGAAAAATGAGATCGAGAAAATTGGCTTAAAAATCGGTCTAAAACTAGCTAGAAAAAGACATCGTTGTGAAGTAGATACTATCATAAGCGTTGAAAAAATTATTGAACAGGAGAGGAAAATAAACGTTGAAAAAATTATTGATGGTGCCTCTAAAAAAATAAGAAAGATTGAGGTCCGGTGAAACTATGGATTTGGTGATCAATCCAACGACTTCGCTCACCGGTGAGATTGAGGCCCCGCCATCAAAGTTCCACACACAATTCTCTACCGCTCTTGCAATCTTAACCGGCGGAAAGTGCACCATTGAATCCCCATTAAAGGTGCGTGACACACAAGTTATGCTGAAGGCAGCTGAATCCCTAGGGGCGGTCGTGAAACGATCACAGGAGAAATGGACCATCTGGGGAGTGGATGGTAAAATCAAACCAGATAAAAACACTTTAGATGCCAAAAACTCCGGCACCTCGATATGTCTGCTCACCAGTATTTCCACCTTATCGCCAACAACGATAGTTCTCCATGGTGACAGCCAGTTGCGATCGCGACCCATGCCCGGCTTTCTTAAGGCACTGCGCTGCTTGGGCGCCGATGTTTATTCGACGAAACCGAATGAAAGTCCTCCATTCATCGCATTCGGTGGTGGGCTCAAAGGCGGCAAAGCTAGGCTTGAATTTCTTGAGCCAAGATATCTGCCACCCCTACTAATCGCGGCACCTTTTGCTAAAAAGAGAGTGGAGTTAAATGTCAAATCCCATCCGTTTGACCGGATTTCTGAATTAATGAAAATAGCACGCGCCAGAGTAACTCAAAAAAGAAACACTATAATCATCCCAAACCAAGCCTGCCGCGTCTTCGCTTACAAGGTACCACGAGAAATATCTGGAGCTGCACCATTTATGATCGCCGCCGCCCTGACTGGCTCGAACATTAAAATAAACCATTCCGGGCAAATGACCTATCGTGACAAAGAATTCCTTAAATACCTAAAATCGTTCGGAATTGAACCGCTAGTTTCAAGAAAATATGTTAGCCTAGAAGGAAAACCAAAACTTAAGGCTACAAGGTTGAAGCTTGATTCCGCTCCCGAATTGCTGCCCATGATGGCAGTAATTGCCTGCATGGCGAGGGGGAAGACACTGATCTACGATGTGGCGGACGCTAGATCCATGAAGTCGGATCGAATCTCAGCAATTGCTAATGAACTAAGGCGGATGAAAGCTAAAGTGTTGGAGAGAACTGATGGGCTAATCATCCAAGGGCCGGTAGCATTGCGCGGCTGTGAGGTTGATGGTCACAACGACTACGCCATAACCGCAGCGCTAGTGACGGCGGCACTGGTATCAAACGGGCCCACTACAATAAAAAATGGTGCCGACTCACTTATAATGAGCTATTCACGGTTTATATCTACCTTCCAAGCGGTGGGTGCCGAGATAAGCTATCGACATCCGAAAGTTTGATTCGTGGAATGTTAATATTTCTGAAACATCATGATTAATTGGCCTCTTTACGTTATCCCGAATTGTGGTCACTTGAAGGGGCAGCTGAGCATAGAATTCTTAGCAGTCATGGCTGGTCTTTTGATCGTAGTGGCTACAGTTACCCTGCCAATGTATGCTCAGGCAAACTCTGACGTAAATAAACTGAGTAAAATCTCAGAAGCAAAAAGCGCTGCCAACGTGCTCGCAACTGGACTCAACAACGTGTACGCAACGGGGCCTGGCTCTAGCATGACTGTCGAATATTCGTTACCAGCAGGGGTTCTGGCCGTATTTTTGGGTGGTTACGAAAATCTGGATGTAGATGGTATAGTTACAACGAATGAAACAGTTCCAATAAATGGCCGCGCAGATATCCAAATTCTGATGGACTTTAACAACGATGGATTATGGGACAACACGCGCGAGTCCACGATCATTGTGGACACCATGCTACCCAGTCGCTGGAACGAGGACCGCACCGACCGAGGAGAAGACTGGGTGAGGGATAACTGTGTTCATGTGGAAGAAAACGGTCTAAGGGTCGGTCCTGAATATGCGACTCTTTCCAGCAGGACTTTTCACCTAACCACGTTAATTTACCGCTACGATCCGAGCAGCAAGTACCCGCGAAGGATCGTGGTCTTGGATGAAATCAGATAAATACAACTCAAAAGGCCAATCGGCTGTTGAATATCTGGCAATACTTTCGGCTGCGCTGTTTCTGATGACTTCCATAACCCTAGCTCAAGCTATTAATCCATCCAAAGATGCCGCA
>JACIWF010000116.1 GCA_014361095.1 Hadesarchaea archaeon
TTTTGATGAGCCTGTTCAATCGACTCAGCAACCAACGATCAATCGGGCGCAAGTTGACTTTATTTTTGTCTTGCTGGATGAGCTCTGGCTTCAGAAACGGGCTGGCGAATCTGATCGCATTCCAGAACTTTCTCAGGAACCTGTAGCCGAACTCCACATCCTTCCAGCTGAAGGGGATATCGGCGCCCGTGGATGCTCCGATCGCCGCCCATTGCCGCAGGGCATCGGCACCGTATTTGTCACGCGCCTTGCTGCTATCTACGTAGTTCCCAAGTGATTTGTGCATCGCCCTGCCATCGGTACCGAGGACCATACCATTAATCAACACCGTCTTGTAGGGCGCTTTATCAAGCA
Source organism: Hadesarchaea archaeon (assembly GCA_014361095.1). GTDB lineage: Archaea > Hadarchaeota > Hadarchaeia > Hadarchaeales > Hadarchaeaceae > Hadarchaeum. Next base: position 355 of record JACIWF010000116.1, read on the forward strand.
GAGCCAGATGACGGACCATCAGGTAGTAGTCCCAAGTCCTGATGATGTCGGTTCCGTTAGGTTGAAGGTCGGCAGGGAAAAGCCTTGGATCCATTTCAGGCCAGCCGGCGTGAGCAGCGATGGTGATTGAACTGTCCATCCAGGTATCCAGGACGTCCTGTTCCGGTTCAAATTTGCGGTTGCCGCAGTTCGGGCATCTGTCCACGGGTGGCGGGTCTTTAGCAGGATTTACCGGCAATTGCTTTTCCTCAGCCACGATCGTTTGTTTACAGCTGGCGCAGTACCAGGCCGGGATAGGGGTCGCGAAGATCCTCTGTCTGGAGATTACCCAATCCCAGTCCATCGATTTTACCCAGTCGATGAATCTGGTGAGCATATATTCCGGTACCCATCGGATCTTCCTTGCTTCCTCGATGGCGCGGTCATTGAGGGCGAGAACTCGCATGAACCACTGCGGCTTGCTCAGAATTTCAACCGGGGTCTTGCAACGCCAGCAGACACCAACCGCGTGGGGAAATTCTTCCTGCTTTTCTATCAGCCCCATCGCCCGCAGATCCTCAACAATCGACTTCCGGGCCTCATCTATCGTCATGCCGGAGTATTTTCCTGCAGCTGCGGACATCCTGCCCTTCTCGTCGATTAGCTTGATGACGGGGAGTTTGTAACGCTTCACCCACTTCACGTCGGTCTTGTCACCAAAGGTGCAGATCATGACAACGCCGGTGCCAAAGTGGGGATCAACCTCCTCATCTTCTATGATCTCCACCGAATGTCCCAGAGGAGGAACTTCGAGCTTTTTCCCCACGTATTTTCGGTACCTTTGATCGGATGGATGAACGGCCACGGCCACACAGGCGGGCAAATATTCAGGCCTGGTGGTGGCGATGGTCAAATTTTCCCCTTCATCAATTATTTTGAACCAGATGTAGTGAAGGACGGTTCTTTTCTCCTGGTATTCGACCTCAGCGTCAGCTATGGCGGTTTCACAGCGCGGGCACCAGTTGACCGGGTGTTCTCCCCTGTAGATCAGCCCCTTTTTGTAAAGTTTGACGAAGGAAAGCTGGGTCTTGCTGTAGTAGTCTGGATCCATGGTCCGATACTCGGTCGTCCAGTCGATGGAAAAACCGAATGAATTCATTTCCTCCTTCATATGGGCAATGTTCTCCGTGGTCAGCTGCACGCATAACTCTCGGAACTTCTCCGCCGGAAGGTCACCTTTTCTGATACCGTACTTCTTCTCCACTTGGACTTCGGTGGGTAGCCCGTGGCAGTCCCAGCCTTGGGGAAAAAGGACATTGAAACCGCGCATTCGCTTGTATCTGGCGACAATGTCAAAGTAGGTCCAGTTCAGCGCCGTGCCCATGTGAAATTCTCCGCTTGGATAGGGGGGCGGAGTATCGATGACATAAGTGGGTGCCTGCCGGTCATCGCGCCTGAAGCGATGAATGCCCAACTTTTCCCAGTATTTTTGCCACTTTGGCTCAACTTTCAGCGGATCGTAGTCCTTAGGTATTTCCATCCGACCATCCTCTTATCGGATTCCTTCAACACCTTTTCATCCTGTTGATATAAAACAACCGTTAATGGTTTCTAGCTTTATCTGAGTATGTTGGCGGTCTTCTGTGGCTTTTTCTCGGCCTAATTCTAAAACAGTCACAATGCCGAAAATTGTCGGCCGCCGGAAAATCTGAAGTTAAAAATCAGATTCCCGGCAGCGGTTTGAATAGCGACGACAGTCTACTTTGCCCGATCTCACATTTGGAGCGAATCTTCCACGGCTTTCAATGTTTTTTCCACATCGCTATCGCTATGAACGGTGGACAGGTGCCAGTCAGGATAGCTGCAGAAAACCCCTCTTTGAAGCAGCTCAATTCTGAATTTTTCTCCCTTTTCTGGAGCAGACCCAGCCGCTTTCGACCAATCCCGGTAGTTGTTGATCTCATCGGCCGACATTTCTGTGAAGCAGGTGACGAACTGGCAGGGCAGCCCCTTGACAATTGCTTTAACGTTGAGTTCCTCAAATATCTTCCCGATTCCTTTCATGAGTTTTTCTCCGATCCGGTACATGTGTTCGTAAGCCTTGCCGCCGTCCTTTTCCAGCACCTCGATGTTTGCCATGGCTCCGGCTAGGGAAAGCGGGTTGGCGTTGTAGGTACCCATGGCCGGTACTTTGCCTTGAGAGATCAGCTCGACCACTTCCTTTTTGCCCCCATAGGCACTGATGGGCAGTCCACCACCCATGGCCTTTGAACAAACGAAGAGATCCGGCGTTACCTTGAGATATCCTTGGGCGCCGCTCAGCCCGACTCGGAACAAGGTCTTTACCTCGTCGAAAATCAGGAGCACATTGTATTTTTCCGTCAGTTCTCTAACCGCTTTCATATATCCCTCTTTAGGAAGAATTCCATGCCCCAGCTCTATGGGCTCCATTATAACGCCCGCAATTTCTTTCCCCTGCTTTTTCAGGGTTTTTTCCAAAGCTTCTTCATTGTTCCAAGGCAGAACG
>JACIWF010000117.1 GCA_014361095.1 Hadesarchaea archaeon
TTTCTCAGTCCCTCGGAGATCAGCAGCAGCTCCACGGCACCCTGCTCGAGTGCCCGCCTTATTTCACTCTCCCCATAGGCGGCCAGTCCCCTTCCGGCAACCAGTTCCTCCATGAACTTCTGAATCAGTGATTTTTCCTTCAGAATTTCCAGATCGGCTAAAATTTCACCGGCCTTGTTCACCAGCTCCTTGATACCCTGTTCGTCGGTGTAGCCCGTGTCCAAAACACCGGCAATTTTCTTTTGCACCGATTCATGGAGGAGACCACTGTTGAGGAAATCCTCCTTGGTCGGTCCTGGGCCGCCCACTATTATCGCCCGCAGGTCCGGGATTTGGGAAAAGATCTCGTTAGCCGTTTCCGCGACCCTCTTGGCATATTCATGGGCCGCGATTTCTATCAGTCGCTCAAATCGTCTTGAAGACTGCCCACCTTTGCTATGTTTTCCAGGGACAGCCGATGTTAGCTTCCTCAGGATTTCCACATGTTTGCCTCGCAGGGTGGCGAAGGTGGTTTCCCTCCTGTCCATGACCATAAGGCCAATTGTTTCCTTAATTTGCAACATCTCCTTAAGCGGCTCCAGCACGAATTGCTGATCGCACCGGTACATCCTGACGGTCACGGGCTCGGGAGGCTCTATCCAGTAGAGCTGGATATCGGCGACGTCATCCCTGCCGGCGACGTTGCCGCAGAAAATTGCCATCCCGTGCGGCGGTGGCTTTTTGTTGTTTTCCATGTAGGTGCGTAGGAACTGGATTATCCTCTCCAGAGCTGTCAGCACATTTTTGCGCGTGCTCTTAGACTTGATGTTGGAAGCGGTGCCCTGCTCGTCCCTCAACTGCTGCATGACCTTGGCCAGTTCTGTATCTGGAGTGATGTAGACGGAGATCAGTTCCGTGCCTCGTCCGCGTTTACCTTCGAGTTCCTCCAGCATCCTCTTGAACTGGTATAGGGATTTGCTGTCTGTGGGCATTTGGCTCGCCTGGATAATTTTTAACCGCGAGCATTAATAGTATAAGGTAAAATGAGATGGTGGTTCGATGAGGATTACGATCTGCTTCGGTGGCTCGATCTTGGTTCCCGGCGCGCCTGACCTGACCTGCATCCGGGACATCGTTAAGGCGGTTCGTGAACTTAGAGCTCAAGATCATGAGGTATTGATCGTGGTCGGTGGTGGGGAGCTGGCTAGATTATATATAAATGCGGCGCAGGAACTGGGAGTCCCGGGAATTGATCAGGACCAAATAGGAATAGCTGCCACCAGATTGAATGCCCAGCTGTTGATTGCAGCCTTAGGTGAAATTGCTGAGCCGGCACCAGTTACTGTTTTCGAGAAGGCGGTGCGTGTCATGTTCAAGAACAAGGTGCCCGTGATGGGGGGAACAACTCCCGGGCAAACCACAGACGCAGTAGCTGCAATGCTCGCTCAGGTCAGCAAATCGGAGCTTTTAGTTTTCTTTACCAACGTTGATGGTGTCTATACTGCTGACCCCAAGTTGGACCCCCGGGCCAAGAAGCTGGATCGACTTACCCCAGAAGAACTGGCAAAACTGGTTGGTTCAGCCGAGTTTAAACCCGGGATGAAGTCCATCATGGACCCGGTGGCGGTCAAGCTCATTCAGAGGATCAATATTAAGACGTTAGTCCTGGGCAGACACGAAATAAGGCGCTTACCGGAAATCTTAAATGGCGCCAAGCACAGCGGAACTATAATAACTAGGTGAGTAAATGGTGGAGGATCATAAGCATTGTGTGGTCTGCGGAAAACCGACCGACCCGGACAAGACGGTCTGTTCGCTTTCCTGCGAGGAGATTTTGAACCGCCAGCAGAAGAGCATGAAGAGGAGCAGGTTGATAATGATGTTAATCTTTGTCATTCTCTTTATCTTCATAATAGTTACTTCATTTCTTTCCCAGCCCACTTAGGGGCACCAGAAGTGTGATCGCAGGTTCGGTTAAGTTGATGACTTCAACCCGGTGACCTCTTCTAACAGTTTCTTTAGTTATCTTCAGTTCATCGCTGTTGAGCTCGATCACTTTGTCAGGCATCTCTATGGTAATCTTTCCGCTTCTCAGTTGCTTCGATAGCTCTTCAGGGTTGGCCTGACGCAGGATTTCGGCGACTAATTTTAAATCACCGCGCAGGCGCTGTCCCAGTTTGGCAAAGTTGGGCTCCACCGAAACCAGCCGTTCCTCTATTTCAGGTTTTTCTGACGTTATCTTGATTTCCTTCACCTGCATCGTCCCCGCAACGTCATCAACGATTTCCTTCAGTTGCTCACACAGCTTCAGGTCGGCCGTGTAGATCGTCAGTTCAGGTATCTCAGTATTGAGCGCCATCTTTCTGGTTGATTTAAACTGCCTCAGCGCGCTGATTATCAAGTTGGTAATTTCTCCGAGCCTCTCCGCTGATTCATCTATCGCGGAATCATCCGCTTCGGGCCATTTGGTGAGGTGGATGCTTGGCTGTTTTTCTAGGGCAGAAAAAGTGGTCTGATAGACTTCTTCCGCGAAGTGGGGGACGAATGGGGCCAGCAGCTTTATTGTTGTCAACATAACCTGGCCAAGAGTGAAGGCAGCTCCACCTGATGTTTGATCCTTGCCATAGAGTCTGTACTTTATCTCCTCGATATACATGTCGCAGAGGTCGTGCCAGATAAAGTTGTGGAGTTCGCCAAGGGCCCGGTTAAACTGGAAGTCCTCGAGCCAACCGGTAACATTTTTGATGAGCCTGTTCAATCGACTCAGCAACCAACGATCAATCGGGCGCAAGTTGACTTTATTTTTGTCT
>JACIWF010000118.1 GCA_014361095.1 Hadesarchaea archaeon
CCGATCACAGTGGTGAGGAGGCTACCAGGAGAGGCCAGAGCTGCATAATTTTTTTGACTTTTTTATTTGAAAATAATTTAAAAATCACTTTTTCTTCTATTCTGATTTTAAGTATTGACTGTGAACTTTAATTGGGTGCCCAGATGGGCGTACAGCTTGGCGACTTGGTTTCTAAGGAGAAGGTTGAGCTGGAAAGCTTGAGCGGCAGGGTAATCGCTATAGATGCCTTAAACTCTCTTTACCAGTTCCTCTCAATAATCAGGCAGCGTGATGGAGAGTTGTTGCGAGACTCGAGGGGTCGCATCACCTCACATCTCTCAGGGATCTTTTACAGGACGGCCAATTTTGTTGAGGTCGGAATCAAACCCGTTTATGTGTTTGACGGAAAGCCACCAGCCCTGAAGAGGCTGACCGTGGAGCAGCGTCAGATGGTCAGGATGGAGGCGGAGAGCGAGTGGAGAAAGGCTCTGGAAGAAGGAAGGATGCATGATGCCCGAAAGTTCGCCCAGAGAGCGGGACGTTTGGACGCCACGATGATAAAGCAGACGCAGGAGCTTCTGAGCCACATGGGACTGCCTTGGGTGCAAGCTCCGGGTGAGGGTGAAGCCCAGGCGGCGCTCATGGTCCAACGGGGAGACGCCTGGGCCGCAGCAAGTCAGGATTTTGATAGCTTGCTCTTCGGGGCGCCTAGGCTGGTTCGAAACCTGGCCATCACCGGCAGACGAAAGCTTCCGGGGAAGGACGTCTACACCGAGGTCTCTCCGGAGATTATCGAGTTGGAAAAAATCCTAGCAGAGCTTGGGATAAACCGGGAGCAGTTGGTCGATATCGGGATCTTGGTGGGGACGGATTATAATGAAGGCATCAAGGGCATTGGGCCCAAGAAAGCGCTGGAGCTGGTTAAGAGATATGGATCGATGGCGGAGATCGTCAAAACCGAGCTGGGCAAGAAGTTTGAGGTGGATCCGCTTGAGGTCAGGGAAATTTTTCTAAACCCAGATGTCACCACCGAGTATCGGCTGGTCTGGGGTGATCCCGATCCTGAGGCCATTAAAAGATTCCTCTGTGATGAATACGATTTTTCCGAGGAGAGGGTACAGTCAGGGATAGATAAGTTAACCAAGGGGAAGAGGGAGCGTGGACAGGCCAAGCTGGAGAGATGGTTCGGCTAATCTTCAGTTTTCCAGCCACATCTCCCAATGAGAGGCACAAAGGAGCAGCCGCCGTGTTCGGTGATTGAGATTTCACCAGTCTCGGTTTTCTCCGCGATGGTCCAAGTTTGAAACATATAGTCCTTACCAACCGGGGCGCCCAGTTTACCGCCGATCTTGAGCTGTTTTATCAGCGGTCTCGGCAACTCTGGAGCACAAGCGGTCACTAAAATACGGTCCCATGGGGCGCCTTCCTCGTAGCCGGCTGAGCCATCGCCGACCACAACCTTCACCCAGCCGTATCCAGTTTTTCTCAGGTTTTTCTCCGCAAATTCTGCGAGTTCTTTGATCCTTTCCACAGTGACGACAGCTCCACTTTTCCCAACCACTTCGGCGATGAGTGCGGCGTTATATCCCGAGCCAGCGCCGATTTCAAGCACGCGCATTCCCGGGGACAAATCCAGTGTTTCCATCATTATCGCTATCATGCTGGGGGCAGAGATCGTCTGGCCACTCCCAATTGGTAGTGGCTGATCGTAGTAGGCGTACCTTTTCTCACTGCTTGGTATGAATTCATGGCGTGGTACCTTTCTGAAGGCGGCGATGATATCCGGTTTGGTCAGGTAACCCCATTTAACCAGCCTTTCGACTAATTCTTCTCTTTCCCGATCCCACATTTGACCAAAGTAATATTCCTCCATGTACCTTAAATTAGGTCGTGGTCGGATGAGGTGGGTTATCAGGGCGAAGGGACATCCGATGGTGAGCGCGAGGCACCGGACAACTTTTATGATCACCAAGGACGAATCGCTTGGTCCCAGAGGGGATTGTGTCATCGGCGTGGCTGCGGAGAGGTCGGCCGCGGAGCTGGATCCTGAACTGAAGAGGCAGGCTTTGCTGGAGAGGCCGGTCACCATTGGACTCAGGGCCGGTGGATTTTATGAGGAGGTCAGAGCCTGGGGGCATCCGTCTTTGATCCTCAACCACCCCACCGATATTGTGGTGAGAAAAAGTCGCTATATCTGCGGTCGGACTCTGGCGATTGGGGCCAACAAAGCGGCTGCGGATCTGTCCAGAGAAATGGTGGCGGCCCTTCGCAAGTCAACGACCGTGCTGGAAATGGAGATAATCTTCAGCAACGACCGCAGCTGATCTTCTTTTTTCAGCCCACTTGAGTCACTTTAAGCAATATTTAAGTTATCCAAGTTCGTTTTGTTGTTGTGTGAAATTGATGAAAAAAAGGCTTGGTTTTTTTAACAGCAGATCGGTTTTAGTTTTTATAATTTTGTGTTTGTTGGTGGCAGCGACGGCCTTACTTTTGCTTCGGGAAAACCTGAACTCAATGCTGTGGGCCCTCTATCGAGCCGATATCTTTTATCTGTTGCTGGCGGTTCTCACTTATTTGCTCGGGTTGTTGTTTTGGTCTTTCCGCTGGCGTCTGACCCTTTCCACGTCCGGATACCGGGTTCCGATAAGAAGCATCTATGTAATCATACTGTGAGGGATTTTCATCAACAATATCACGCCT
>JACIWF010000119.1 GCA_014361095.1 Hadesarchaea archaeon
TCGGTGTCTTAGAGGCACGTTTGCCGACATTTGTGGCTCATTAACATTCGAGCAGTTGAAAAAAATAAATCCCTTGTATGGCGAATATCAGAAATCCACCCATGAAAAGTTTTCAAGGTCTCCGATTGTTGAAAAATCTCGGAGCGAAGTTCGAGAGTAGAAGCAGGATTAAAATGAGTAAAGATGACTTGATCTTGGTGTAACAATGCCCATTGTGGAGATAAGCCTGACCGAAGGGGCGTTAACCCAAAGGCAGAAGATTAAGGTGGCCGAGGAAATATCCAACCTGCTGGTGAAGGAGATACCAAACCTCCCAAAAGAGGCCATTTCTGTGATTTTCTATGATAACCCTGCCGAGAACTGGATCGTTGGCGGGGTCACCGTTCAAGAACTCAAAGGGCGAAAAGATAAAACAATGACCAACATCTCGCGCAAGTTCTAAAAAAATGAAACACGTTAACCCATGTCACTTCAACGGCTGAAAAACCTCATCGGCCACTGCTCTAGGTGGGGATAAGGAAAACCGGTGCCCTCACTAAAATTTTCAGCGCCTCGAGAAAATGTGGTGTAGCCAAACTGTCGGCTCATTTAAACGAGGATTGCTGCAGAAGTTTTGAAAAAATCACAATCCAAGAATTTTCCTCAGCTCCAAGGCATTCTGGTACATCTCGGTGTTGTTGAACAGCACATACACCTCATCATGACTGCTCTCCAGCTCCTTGGCCCTTTTAGCCAGCTCGCGGAGTTCCTCCTCAGTATACCGATAACGATAGTCATATTCACGCGGGTTCAGCCCGTGCAATCTGGTGTAGGCAACCGGATGTTCTGAAACCGGCAAACGACGCATCAGGTCAACAACATGGACCAGATCCAGTTCCCGGCAGATTTTCTTCACCTTAGCGGGATTTTCCAACCAGTCCCCGCGCGGCTCCCAAGCCAAGACAAGATTGCCCCGGTCAATCGAGCCCAGAAAACGACCCATGTTACTGATGTTCTCCTCATTGCACTTGAAGTTCGGCGGAGTCTGAATGACACAGATTTTCGCCCTTAAGGCATCACAGATCTCCTTGATGCGCTGCCAGGCCTCAAGATTTTTTTCCGTCGGCCGGAGCCAGCCGTAATTTCTCTCCTCATCTGGGGTCAACCTCAGCCCCGAGCGCCTCCAAGTCGGGCTAGAGGGAAGATGGGTGATGGCCTGCCAGGCTTTAACGGTTATCTCGAAGTCCCTGGGAACTTCGTCGCGCCATCGCTGGGCCGTCTTGACCATCGGCAGCCTGTAGAAGGTCTGCTGGCACTCGACTAGGGGAAACTTTTGCGCATAGGCCTTCAGCCCACCTTTGTAGAAACCCCATCCGCAGCAGCCGACCTTGATCATCATTCTATACCTCTGCACTCCAATGAAAAATAGCTCAGAAATTTTAAAGCAAGTTTCGCCAAAATTTGTTCTATGAAAAGAGTTGGAATCGGGCTTGCTGGTTTGGGATTCATGGCCCGGGTCCATTCAAGGGCACTGATCGGGATACCGGAGGCAGAAATAGTCGCCGCCTGGTCCAAGTTTCCCGAGGAACACGGAAAGTTCAAGGAGTTCGCGGCCGGACTTGGATTCGGGGTCAAGCGATTCTATACTGAAATCGAGAAAATGACCAAAGATCCAGAAGTCGACGCGATCATCTGCGCCATACCTTCAAGATTCATGGAGCCCATTGCCAGCGAGATCATAAGGTCCGGAAAGGCCACCCTTCTGGAATGTCCACCTTCCGACACTCCTGCAGGGGTGGACCGGCTTAACCAACTGGCCAGGGACAAAAACGTCAGGGTGATGCCGGGACTCTGCTACCGCTTCGCCCCCTGCTTCAGGAAGGTCAACGAACTCATCAACAGCGGTGAAATCGGCAACCCGGTCTCAGTCCGTTTCAGTGAGTTCGTCCCCGCAGACAGCCTGGCCAGACAGTGGCCGACTGGTTCATGGGCCTGGAACAAATCCACCGGTGGGCCGATAGTGACGATGACCATCTTCTGCATGGACATGGCCCGATGGATCCTGAAATCAAAACCGGTCTCATTAACGGCGTCAATCAACTGGCTGGAGCTACCCAAATACGGCACTCTGGGATACCACGTCTCAAACTCCATCAGATTTAGAAACAACGTTGTCTGGATCAATGAATTCTCCAGCGACGACGTCACTGGCACACGGTCTCCGCTGTGGATGGAGATCCTCGGTGACAACGGCGGCTCTGTGATTGTCGATGGTCCTGAAAGGATAATTCTGAAAACAGGGAAGGGTGAAAAATCGTGGCCCTTTGCGCTGACCAGGCCCGAGCGATGGGGTCACAAACCAGAGGACGAATATTTCCTCAGGTCGGTGGTGCTGAACAAGGAGGAGCCGGTGGTGAACCTGTCCGACGCCAAAAAAGCGCTGGAAATGTCGCTGGCGATTTTGGAATCTTCCCGAACCGGAAATCCTGTCAATTTCGATTCGCAATTTTAGCCCAGTCTTCTCTTTGAAAACTGATTTGTTCCCTTCGCTCTTTGATCATCCGAAATTAGAAAAACTGCGGGATAAAATCCAACTTGCTGAAGAAATCCTCTTTTTTCGAAATTCCCAATTC